>DATIPW010000089.1:0-7624 GCA_035471605.1 Anaerolineales bacterium
GCCTCATCGTACGAAAGCCGAGGGAAAGGGGGCGCTATGCGCTCAAGGCTGGACGTGTCTCGGCCCAGAGACTTGAGTTCCGGAGCGCACTCGCTCAACACCGTCTGCACGATATGGGTGATGAGCCCTTCCTCCACCTCCATCAGCTGCTCAAGATCGCAGAAGGCCATCTCCGGCTCCAGCATCCAAAATTCGGTCAGATGGCGGCGGGTCTTGGATTTCTCGGCCCGAAAGGTCGGGCCGAAGCAGTAGACCTTCCCAAATGCGAAGATGTTGGCTTCGTTGTATAGCTGGCCTGTTTGCGCCAGGTAGGCGAAACCCTCGTCGAAGTACGGGGTTTCGAAAAGCGTCGTCGTGCCCTCCGCGGCAGCCGGCGTCAGAATGGGCGTGTCTAGGTTGAAAAAGCCCAGCTTGTCCAGGTAGTTGCGGACGGCCGCCATGACCTTCACCCGAATTCTCAGGATGGCCCACTGGCTCGGCATGCGAATCCAAAGGTGGCGATGGTCCAGGGCGAAATCCACTCCGTGATCTTTCAGTGCCATGGGGTAGTCCGGTGCCGCTGCCTGGATTACTTCGAGAGTCCGGATCCCGATCTCGTATCCGCCTGGAATCCCAGGCGCCCGCGCATCCTGTCGGACGACGCCGGTCAACGATACCGATGTCTCCTGCGGCAGGTGCAGGATTGTGTCAAAGAGCTGCTCTGAGAGATCACCACGAAAGGCGACACACTGGATGAAGCCTGTGCCATCCCTGATCAGCAGGAAACACAGTTTGCCTTTGTCCGTTCGGTTGTAGACCCAACCCTGGACTGCCACCTCCTCGCCAACGTGCGTGGAGATGCTTTGAATCGGGGTTGTCTTCATGCCTCCCTCCGGGGCCTTAGCTGATCTTGTTTCCATCCGCCTTCCTCTAGTTCAAGTGCGAATGTCTAGTCTGTGACCTCGAGATGTAGTTCCCGGAGTTGCGCCGCATCAACGCTCGAGGGGGCGTCTGCCATAACGTCGCGGGCCGTTTGATTCTTCGGGAAGGCTATTACCTCGCGAATGTTGGCTTCATCGGCCAGCAGCATGACCAATCTATCTATGCCGGGTGCCATGCCGCCGTGCGGCGGCGCACCGAACTCGAATGCCTCGAGCATGTGTCCAAACTTGTGCTCGATCTCGTCGGTTGACAGTCCCAGGATCTGGAAGACTTTGCGCTGGATGTCGCTGCGATGGATCCGAATTGAGCCCGACGCCAATTCGTAGCCATTGCATACCATGTCATAGGCATCAGAGACGATCGCCCCGGGATCGGAATCGAACTTGGGCAAATCCTCCAGCTTGGGCATGGTAAACGGGTGGTGTTCCGTGTCCCATCTCTTTCCTTCTGGGTCCCACGCAAACATCGGGAAGTCCACGATCCACGCGAAGGCCATCACGTCGCGGTCGGCCAGCTTCAGGCGATCACGAAGCAAAAGGCGCAGCCCACCGAGTACCGCGTTGACCATGCCTTTCTCGCCAGCCACGAGTAGCAGCAGGTCCCCCGCCTTGGAGCCGGTTGCTTTGGCCAGCGATTCCGCCTCGGATGCCGAGAGGAACTTGGCGGCACTTCCCTTGAAGCCGTCCGCTGCGAGCGGCAGAGAAACCAGGCCGCGGGCACCCAGAGCTTTGGCTGCCTCGGTCAGTTCGTCCAGCTCCCGCCTGGAGTAGTTGGCGCATTGGGGAGCCACAATGCACTTGATGATGCCGCCCTCAGCCAGCGCAGTCCGAAGGATGCCAAAATCCGTTGCGCCAAACACCTTTGATACCTCGCGCAGCTCCATGCCGAACCTGAGATCCGGCTTGTCAGTTCCAAACCTTTCCACGGCCTCTGCGTGGGAGAGCTTGGGCCACGGACTGGAGGCCACGCGCTTGTGGGGCGCCACCGTCGGAATCATGGTTGTATAAAGCTGCTCAACGACCTCCAAAACGTCATCCCGGTGCACGAAGGACATCTCCAAGTCGAGTTGCGTGAACTCTGGTTGGCGGTCGCCCCGCTGATCCTCATCACGAAAACAGCGTGCGATCTGAAAGTAGCGGTCAAGCCCGGCGACCATAAGCAGCTGTTTCAGCTGCTGAGGAGACTGTGGCAGAGCGTAGAACTGGCCCGAGTACAGGCGCGAAGGCACCAGGAAGTCGCGAGCGCCTTCTGGAGTGGCCTTGAATAGGATCGGCGTCTCCACCTCAACAAAGCCCTGCTGGTCAAGGTAGTCGCGCATGTACTTCACCACACGATGACGCAGGATCATGTTCCGAGTCATGCGCTCGCGCCGCAGATCGAGGTACCGGTAGCGCAGTCGGGTATTCTCATCCGCAGCTTGCTCCTCGCCGCTCACCATGAACGGCAGGGGCTTGGCAGGGCTCACAACCGTTACCTCCGCGGCGACAATCTCAATTTCCCCGGTGCTCATCCTGGCGTTCTCCATGCCGGGCGGGCGCCTCTGCACGCTGCCCAACACCTGGAGGATCCATTCAAAGCGCACGCCAGCGATGGCCTCTAGGGCTTTCGAGCCCAGATCCGGGTTTACCGTCACTTGCACGAGCCCATAGCGATCCCGAAGATCGAAGAACACTACTCCGCCGTGATCCCGCCTGCGGTGCACCCAGCCGGAGACGGTCACCCTCTGCCCAATGTGGTCCGCCCGGAGCTCGCCGCATGTGTGTGTACGATGCATCTCAACCTCCATGCTTGGCCTTTTCGGCTCCAAGTCCAACAGCGTGCACGTGCATATTGCGCGCGCCTCTGAAAACGGGTGGATCACATTGGACAAAAACAATCGCCCTTCGCGATTGGCGTTGGGCGATTGTCTTGACCGGCAGCGTCAGCCCTACATGGCTGCGCTTCGCCCAACGGCCGAATTCGTGGCTGCGTTATCGCCGGGGAGCGCGTTGAGGATGCACACCATGTAACGAAGCATTATAGCACAGGCACCGGGGCTGGATGCACGGCGCGTCGCCATTTGGCTGGTCGGCGCGCCGCCTGCACGCCAACCATCTCTGCACGGGAGTCTGCGGGCAATAGCCCAAATGGGGGAGGCATCGATCCCGGTCCCAGCCTGTATACTCAGGGCGAGTCACAGTCGTTCCGCCGAACCAGCAAGGAGTGCTTCATGAAGCTTCGCACGCTGTTTGCCCTCCACGCAGTCGCCTCTGTTCTTCTGGCGCTTGGATTTCTGCTTGGCCCCGCCACGTTGCTGAAGTTCTTCGGCCTTTCGCAGGGGAAGTCCGAGCTCCTGCTGGCCCAGATCCTGGGCGCGGGTCTGATCGGCTTCGCGGCACTGGCTTGGTCTGGCAGGGACACTGGCGAGCTGCAGGCGGCACCGGGAAGCATGACCGCCCTGATCAGCTTCAGTGCCATCGGATTCGTCGTCACGCTGCTCGGCGTAATGGCGCAAGTCTCGCGGTCTGGCGGCGCATGGGTGCTCGTCGCCTTCTTCGTTCTTTCAGCCGCGGGGTACGCCTACTTCCAGTTTGCCGGTCCTCGGCAAGACTAGCCGACGCGAAATCGCGACGTCGAGCCATGGGGAGGTGGCGCGTCGCCCACACAGGGTCGGAATCGAAATCCTCCGACAGCGTCGATGCCGCGAGTCAGAATAGGGCCTCAGCACTGGCCGCGTCCAGCGACGATACTTGATCTGGAGTGAGTGACCACCCCAGAGCGCCGAGATTCTCCATCGCCTGGTCAGCAGTCTTGGCCCCGGGAATCGGAATCGCGCCCTTCGCAATAACCCAATTCAGGGCAACCTGAGCGATCGACTTGCCGTCCCGATCCTGGCCGATTTCTGTCATCACTCTGAGCAGCGGCTGTATTCGGCCCACCAAGGTGGCATACCGCAAGGCTCGGCTGCCAGGCGGAAGGTGCCCGCTGCCGTACTTCCCGGTGAGCAGGCCCATCTCGAGAGGAGAGTAGGCCACCACGCGGACACCCAGTTCCTTGCAGCGCGCCAGAAGTCCGTTCATCTCGACGCTTCGCTGCAAGAGGCTGTAGTGCACCTGATTCGATACCAGAGCAGCGCCCTGCCGCGCAAGCGTTGAGTGGGCGCGCAGCATCTGAGACTCATCGAAATTGGATACGCCGACAGACCGGGCAAGTCCGGCATCCAGGCAGTCCATCAGCCCCTCGGCCAAGGATTCCGGACTGAGCGGCGAGATCGGATTGTGGACTTGATAGAGATCCACGGCGGGGAGGCCAAGCCGATTCAGACTCCCCTTGAGAGCCGAGACCAGGGATTTTCGACTCAGTCGCCAGGGCCATGGGAAGAACTTGGTCGCAATCAGCGCTGGGTGATCTGACGCGCGAGCGAATTCTCCCACGAATCTTTCCGACCGGCCCGATCCATACACTTCGGCCGTGTCGATGAGACGCACGCCGGCAGCCATGGAGGCTTCAAAGGCCCCTCGCACGTCCGATGCCCCAAAGCCGCGGCCGAACTGCCATACGAAGCGATCCCCCCACGCCCACGCGCCCAGTCCCAGCTGAATGCCGTCGAGTATGTCCCCATCCGACTTTGCTGGCGTCTTCATGTCAAACATTCCGGTGACCGAAGATTGTATCCCAGATGTCTGTACCATCGCTGGCACTTGTGAGATAATACCCTTCGAATTCGAGTTGGAACTGATGGACCGCCAGGTCCCATCGCTCTCCCTGCCCAGACGCAAAACGCGGCGTCGCGAGATACGGTGCCTGGCGCTCCCTGAGTTCCTGGGAGAACCCCGTGGCAGCAGCAGACTATGACATCACCCCGGACCCGCCGGCAGAACTGGCGCGACGGCTCGGGGTTGAGTTCGCCAATCCTTCGCTGCTTCTACGCGCGTTGACCCACCGCTCGTTCCTCAACGAGAACTCCCATGCGCTCGAGGACAACGAGCGGCTGGAGTTCTTGGGTGATGCTGTTCTGGATTTTGTCGTCGGGGCTTGGGTATACCATCGCTGTCCGGAAATGGCTGAAGGGGATCTCACTCGGCTCCGATCAGCGCTGGTGAGGAATGAGCAACTTGCCGAATTCGCGCGCCACTTTCAAGTCGGCCGCGCCCTCAGGATGGGCCGAGGCGAGGTGGCCACCGGCGGTCGAGACCGTGACGGAGTGCTGGGCTCCGCTTTTGAAGCCGTCCTTGGTGCCATCTACCTGGATGTCGGATTGAGTGCGGTGGAGCGGGTGATGGCCCCTCTGCTCGAGGGAGTCCGGGATCGCGTTCTAGTAGGGGACGAGATCTATGATCCCAAGAGTCGCTTTCAGGAATGGGCCCAGTCCTCCAAACTGGGAACACCGCACTACGTCACCATCGAGGCCCGCGGCCCGGATCACGCCAAGGTGTTCGAGGTCGAAGTGCGGATTGGCGAGAAGACCTACGGGGCGGGGCGAGGGCCGAGCAAGCAGATCGCTGCTCAAGTCGCGGCGCAGGCCGCCTTGGAGGCATTGGGCCTTCTTTGAACCGGATCACTCCCCCACTCCCTAGCCCACAACAGGACTCTTTGCAATGCCCCTGCGCCTAAAGTCTCTGGAGCTCCACGGCTACAAGACGTTCGCAACGCGAACGCTTTTCGAGTTTGCTCCCGGCATCACGGCCGTTGTGGGACCGAACGGCGCTGGAAAGTCCAATGTTGCGGACGCGTTGCGGTGGGTGCTGGGGGAGCAGTCTTATAGCCTTTTGCGCGGCAAGAAGACCGAAGACATGATCTTCTCAGGATCGGAACACCGACCGCGCGCCGGCATGGCCTCCGCCGAAGTCTCCTTCGACAACACCGCCCGATGGTTGCCGGTGGATTACTCCGAAGTGGGAATGACGCGGCGCGCCTACCGGGATGGGCATAACGACTACCTGCTCAATGGCCAGCATGTCCGGCTCCGCGACATGAATGAGCTGCTGGCCGCCGCCGGTCTCTCGGAGCGCACCTATACAATGGTCGGGCAGGGGCTGGTGGATGCGTCGCTGGCACTCAAGGCCGATGAAAGACGCAGATTGTTCGAAGAAGCCGCCGGCGTAGGGCTCTACCGCGTACGGCGTGAAGAGGCGCTCCGGCGCTTGGAAACCA
Source organism: Anaerolineales bacterium (assembly GCA_035471605.1). Taxonomy (GTDB): domain Bacteria; phylum Chloroflexota; class Anaerolineae; order Anaerolineales; family Villigracilaceae; genus Fen-1038. The sequence goes on from DATIPW010000089.1 coordinate 6,055, forward strand.
CGCGGCGCAATCTCGAGCGCGTCCAGGACGTTCTTTCCGAGATTGAGCCTCGCCTCAAGACGCTGGAGCGTCAGGCGCGGCGCGCCAAGGAGTACTCCGGCGCGCAAGCCGATCTCCGCGAAGTCCTGCGGGAGTGGTACGGCTACCACTGGCATAGGGCGCAGCAGGAGCTGCAGCAGGCACGTGGCAACATAGAGGCGCATCAGGGGAAAGCGGTGACGGCCCATTCAGACTTGGAACAACTGCAGGAGCAGCGCGGCCGGCTTCGGGACCAATTGGCCGGGCTGAGGGTGCAACTTGGCGCCTGGCACCGGGAATCAGCTGCCTCACATCAAGAGCGAGAAACTGTCAGCGTGGCCCTCGCCGTCTTGGACGAGCGCCGGCGGACGTTGGAAACCTCGATTGCTGCCATGGAGGCACAGCTTCGGGCGCTGGCCGACGAGCAGCTCGTAGCGGGCGAGCGGCGCGCGCAGCTGGATCAGGAAATGGCTCGTGCCGAGGCAGAAGAGGTTGACGCTGCCACACAAGCGGCGTCCGCGCAGGATTCCCTTCGCGCGCTCCAATCGGGTCGGGGTGCGCTTGAGAGCGATCTGCAGCAGGCGCAAGGCCAACTGGCGGCCTTGAACGCGAACCGGGCACAGTCACAGGCCCGCCTCGATGCGCTTGCCATCCAGCTCGCACGTCAAGATGCCGCAATCCAGGCCGCCACGCAATCCTCAAACTCAGCGGAGGAAACGCTTGCGGCAAATGAGGCTTCTCTGCGCGACCTTGCCGACAAGACGGCAGCCACTGCCAGAGTCTTGGAAGACGCCCAAGTTCGCACCGAGGCTGCACGGCAGGCTGTGGCCGCCAGGGAGGATGAGTGGGGGAGCGCAGTAGCTGAGCGCACCTCGTTGCTTGCCAATCAATCCAGGCTGCAAGCCCAGCTGGAGGTTTTGGAGCAGGCAGAGCAGATGCTTGCTGGCTATGCAGAAGGAGCAAGGTTCCTGCTGGATCCGTCCCGGTCATCCCAGCTTCGCGTCCACGGCGCACTAAGCGGCATTCTCCAGTTCCCGGCCGAGCTCGAGACGGCAATCACGGCGGCCCTGGGGGATGCCGTGGATTCAGTGCTGATAGATGCGGGTCAGATTGAGAAGGCACTCGACCTGCTGGATTCCCAGGATGCCGGAAGAGCCATGATTCTCCCCCTCGCAGCTCGCGCCCCACAGGCTATGGACGCCGCCGCGGACGGAGACGTGCTGGGGGTGGCAGCGCGTCTCGTACAGGCGCCAGCCCATTTGCGGCTGACTGTGGATGCCTTGCTCGGGAACACCCTGTTGGTACGAAGCCGCTCGTCAGCGCTGCGTTTGCGCGCAAGCCTGCCGCTCAACGCACGCGTCGTCACCCTGCAAGGAGAAGTCTATCGCGGCGATGGACTGATCACAGCCGGGAAACTCCCCGTCTCCGCCATTCTCAGCAGGCCCCGGCAAAAACGCGAACTGGCCAGCGCGCTGGCTGACATGGGCAAGCGGCTTGATCGCCTTGAGGCTCGCATCGAAGCTTCTTTGAAAGCCGCGCAAGCCGCCAAGGA
>DATIPW010000090.1:0-6873 GCA_035471605.1 Anaerolineales bacterium
AATCCAAAGCTGGACGTCGCCGATGTCATCACACAGCTGGGCGTTGGGGAGGCACTCGTTTCCATGCTGGACGCCAAAGGAATGCCGGGTGTAGTGCAGCGGGCGTTGATGCTTCCGCCCAGGAGCCAGATCGGACCCATCGCGCCGGAAACCCGACAGCAGATAATCCGCAGCTCGGCGTTGTATGGCCGCTACGAACAGGTGCTCGATCGCGAATCGGCCTACGAGAAACTCCAGGCTCGCACGGCGGCGGTTGCCGCGGAAGGGAACGTGGAGAGCCCGAAGGGCAGGCGCTCCAAGCCCGAGCCCACGGCCTTCGACCGGGTACTGAAGGCGGCCAACAGCCCGCTGGGAAGACAGATCAGCCGCGAGGTGACCCGGGGCATCATGGGCGCTCTGCTCGGCACCAAACGCAGATAGCCGGCCTCAAAATCCGGGCGGCCGGCGCCGCGCCCGATGCAAGCCAACCTGCGGCCTGGTGTGAGGTCCAGCCATGCGGTCAAGACGGCACGCTTCCATCCTGGCAAGTGTTCTGGCTGGCGCGGTGCTACTTGTGAGTTGCGCCGCCCCGGCACTGACGACGCCGGCTACGCCATCGCCGGAGGCCCTTGCTCCCGCAGGACGTGTTGAGACCCAGACGGAAACGGCTGACGCCTTCCTGCAGGCGCGCAACGAGATGGTGCGCCTGCACATCGCGGCGGCCGGCATTTCGGACGAGAATGTCCTCCGGGCCATGCGGGCGGTTCCACGCGACGAGTTTGTTCCCCACGAGTTTCTGGGCCAAGCTTACGAGAACCACCCGCTCCCCATTGGTTTTGGTCAAACCATCTCGCAGCCCTATATCGTGGCCTGGATGACGGAGTTGCTCGAGCTGAACCCCGGACAAAGGGTGCTTGAGATCGGGACGGGCTCGGGGTATCAGGCCGCGATGCTGGCAGAGTTGGGCTTCGTCGAGGTGTACAGCGTTGAGATCGTACCGGAGCTCGCCGAATTGGCACAACAGCGGCTCGTGGATCTGGGATATGAAAGCGTCCACGTTCGCCAGGCGGATGGCTACTATGGCTGGCCAGAGGCAGCCCCCTTCGATGCGATCATTGTGACGGCCGCGCCCGATCACCTGCCCGCTCCGTTGGTGGAGCAACTGGCCCCTGACGGACGCATCGTGGTCCCCATCGGCCCGGCGGGCTTCTACCAAAGTTTGTGGAGATTTGTAAACGTGGAGGGGGAACTTGTAGCCTACAACATGGGCGGGGTCAGATTCGTCCCGTTCACGGGCGCGGGGATTGAAGCCGCGCCCGGTAACGGATCGCCGTGAAGAAGGCAATGGCATAGCAAAGCGCCCCGATCCTGAGCACCCACGCGAATCCAAACGAAAGCGCCAGCAGCGCGGCTACGATCGAGGCAACCACCGAGGCGGCGCCATTGATCGCCCAGGCCCACGGGATGCGCACATCCCTGCGATGCGACGGAGATCGGGCCATGGAGGCGGCCAGGAGCCGTATGCCGCTCGGAAACGGGACACCCATCAGCACGCCGGCCGGCATGAGCATCAGCGCCGCCAGGCACATCCGCGCCGCCAGCGGAAGCCCCATGGTCTGTCCGGCAATCATCCTTGCGGACGCGGGAAGGACGGCGACGACGACCACCACCGCCGCCAACGCGGGCCGCAATGGAATTCTGGGGCTGAGCCGGCTGCCGATTCCGGAAAACAGGAGGAGACTCGCCAGCACGACTCCCACAGAATAGGCCGGCTGCTCAAGGTAGAGCATGAACATCTGCAGCAGGGGGATCTCGACCAGCAGGAACCCGAAGCCCAGAGCACCAAAATACAGCAGGTCCCGCTTTGAAAAGGAATCCGGCAGCGCCCGTCCGCTGTGGCGCAGCACCGCCACCGGCAGAACGATCAAAGCGGCTGCCAGAACGATGGCCAACAAGAGCAGGCCCGCCACCACCAGGTAGCCGGCGCCTCCAAAGGGCTGCGAGGTCTTTCCGAACTCCGCCAGGATCTGGCCCACCTGCCCCCATCTGAAATAGTGGCCAAAGAAAGGCCGATCGTCGGTGGGCGGTCGGATGTCCGAGTCATGGCTTTTGATGAAGGCATCACGAGAGGCCGGCGGGATCACGCGCGCATAGGCCTGGTAATACATGGACGTGCGCAGCACATTGTGCCGGTTGGTTTCTTCAGCATGGACATCTGGTGCATAGCTGAGGTCAAAGGCGCGCGATTCCAGGAACTGGCGGATGAGCAGCAGTTCATCCGGAGCATAGGCTCCGTTCTTCAGAATGACCGCACCCAGGTTGAAGCCGCGAAAGGCCACGAGCTGCGTCTTGGGATCGCCCCCGGACTGCTCCAAGGCCTCAACCGCCAGGCCAAAATGGCGCAGGTCCTCACTCGGCGGATCCTGCAGCCAGCGCGTCGACAACAGCACGCCTCCCGGGGCCAAATGCTGTATGGCATCCCGATAGGCTTCCGTCGTATAGCGATAGTCCTCCGCCAGGGAGTACGCGCCCGAACGGACCGGGTGATACCCGTGCGGCAGGGAGACGATGATCACCTGAAACCTGGATGCGCTCCGGCTGAGAAAACTGCGCTCGGACTGGGCGTACACCTCCAGCCGGGGATCGTCATAGACAGGTGCAATTCGAGTTATCAACGGATTGGCCTCAACCACAGTTGTGGGTCCGCTGCCAAGGGCCAACGCGGTGAGCACATCCAAGCCGCCTCGCGGACCCAATATCAGGTTGGCCCCACTGGGGCGCAGCTCAAAGGCCAGTGCGCTTGGCAGGAAGGAAACGAAAGCTGCATCCTGCCGCGGCTCGACGACGGGGCTGAGATCATCGCCATCGACAAACAAGCCTTTCATGGCTGGAAGCGGCTGCAAATAGCGGTAGCTCAGGCCGGGGATGGCATGGATCGCCCTGTCCTCCACCACGTCCACGCGCGAGAAGCCATTCCAGCGGCGATCGACCAAGACGGCGCCGGGAGATTGAAGGGCATAGGAAAGCGCCTTGTAGGGGGAGATGCGCAGGTCAAGGAAACGCAGCGCGGAACTTCCGGCAGCGCGGAGGCCGGCCACGGCGATCGAGAAGAAGATCAGGATCCAGGCGAGCCCCCTGATTCGGCTCTGGCCGGCGGAATCGAGGCAGGCCAGGGACGCCAGTCCGGCCGTGCCGGCGTAGATCACCACGGCACCATCGCCTCCCACCAGCGAGGGCATCAAGAGGGCCACCAGGCACCCGCAAGCTGAGCCCAGCAGGTTGGCAGAGTAGATGGCGCCTGCCTGGGCCGAGTAATGGCTCAGAAGCGAGCCCAGCGCCAGCGCGCTGAAGAAGAAAGGCGTCGCCAGCGCCAGAAAGTGCAGCCCCAGGATTGGGATCTGGCGCCAGTCCCAGGCCGCGCTATAGGAATCAAAGGGCAAGCCATTGGTCAGAAGATACGCGAGAAGAATGCTTGCGCCGGCAGCCAGTGCGCACCGGCCGAGAAAGGCTTTCGGGTCGCCGCGCCCCAGGCGTGGAAACACGGCCAAAGCGGTGCCGCTTGCCCCCGAACCCAGCAACGCGATGCTGACGATCATGAATGCCAGGTGGTAGAACTGCGCCACCGAGAACAGCCGCGTCAGGTTGATCTCGAAAGCCAGAGTGGCCGCGGCGAGAGCAAAAAGACTCAGCCAGAGACGACCGCCCAGGTGCAGTTTCAAGGAGCCCTGCGCCTCCCCCCGTGCACGTCAAGTCTTTTCGAGCTGAAGTGGTCTTGTGCTAGTCGAGGCATGCCGCCTGCCCAACCGTGGCGGCCGCATCCTCCCAGTCAAGCCACGCGGGCTGCCTTCAGGGACGAGATCAGACAGCCGCCACGGGTGCCGAAGGGGGCTGAACCACCGGGGCCATCAGTTGTTTTCGAAGACGTGATCGGGAAGGCTGACGCCAGCCTTCTGGAATTTCTCCATGAAATGCGGCCTGAGGCCCAGAGCCTGGAGCTTCCCGAAAACGTGGCCGTTCTTGTAGTCCACCTGCGTGAAGGCAAACAGGTCCTGCATGACGATGGTCTCCCCCTCCATGCCGTGCACCTCGGTGACGTTCATGACCTTTCGTGTACCGTCCCGCAAGCGCTCCAGATGAACGACGAGTTCGATGGCTGAAGACACCTGTTCCCGGATGGCCGAAAGCGGCAGCTCCATGCCCGCCATCAATACCATGGTCTCGATCCTGCGCAGGGCGTCACGAGGACTATTGGAGTGAATGGTCGTCATGGAACCGTCATGGCCGGTATTCATGGCCTGCAGCATGTCGAGCGCCTCGCCACCGCGAGCCTCGCCCACCAGGATGCGGTCCGGGCGCATTCGCAGTGCGTTGATGACCAGCTGGCGGATCGTGATTTCACCGGAGCCCTCGATGTTGGGCGGGCGCTTTTCCAGCCTCAGGACATGCGCCTTCCCCAGCTGGAGCTCCGCCACGTCCTCGATCGTAATAATCCGCTCGTTCGCCGGAATGTAGGACGAGATCACGTTCAACAGGGTGCTCTTGCCGCTGCCCGTTCCGCCGGAGACCACAATATTGACCCGCGCCTCCACGCAAGCCTGGAGGAATGTCACCAGCTTGGTGGTCAACGTCCCGTTGGAGATCAAGTCCTGGGCGGTGAAGGGACTCGTGGCGAACTTGCGGATTGTAAGCAGCGAACCGTCCAGGGATAGCGGCGGAATGGTGGCATTGACGCGGTAGCCGCTGGGCAACCTGGCATCCACCATGGGTGAGGCCTCGTCGACGTGACGACCGATGGGGGCCACAATGCGATCAATGATCCGCCGCAGATGTGCATCGTTCTCGAAGGAGACCTCGGTCAATTCGATCTTGCCGAAGCGTTCCACGTAGATCGTCCCCGGTCCATTCACCATGATCTCGGTGATCTCGGGATCGCTCAATAGCGGCTCCAGGGGACCATAGCCCAGGATATCGGCCAGGATCCACTCCAGCATGCGCGTCTTGTTGGCGCGCGTGTACAGCAGGTTCTCCTCGGAGACCACCTGGTGGAAGAACTTCTCGACCAGGGACCGCAGCCGCGGGATGTTCTCCAGGGTGACCTCACCGTTGAACTCCGCCAGCACGCGGTGCTGGACCTCATCGCGTATGTGCGAGAGTTGTTCCCGCTGCGCGTCCAGCCTGCCCGGCGAGAGCATCTCCGAGCCATTGGCATTCGTCTTCTTCCCCAGGGCGGGTCGATTCTCGAACATGGAAGGTACCTCGCTAGATCCTCATCAGGGCTGCACGGAGGCGGCAAGCGTGGGCACGAAAAGCGGCCGCGTGCGGCTCAGAACCAGGCTGCCGCCGAGATCGTTGGCCGATATCAGGCTCACCAAGGTGCTGCCGCGTTCAAACGCAATGTTGGGAAGCGTGTCGCCGCGCCGGGCGTTGATCTCTTTCAGATCATAGAGCGGATCGGATTTTTCGACCGCCTGTTCATAGAGATCCAGAGCCCCCACCGCATTCCCCTGACTCACGGCGAGTTCGGCCTGGGCGATGGTCTCGCGCAGGTCGCTGTTTTCAGGTTTGGATAGGTTCGCGGCCGCGGAGATCTGCTTGAAGCTGAATTGATAGAACTCCACGGCCTGGTCCAACCGCCCCAGTTTGCGCAGAGCACCCGCAACCCGGATCTCGATCTGGAACAAGCGCAGGATGTTCTCCTGCTGGGCCCACGCATGCTGTTCAGCAGCTTGAAAATCAGCCAGGGCTCCCGCAAAGTCCGCGTTCAGCATCAGGAGATCCCCGCGCGCGACGTGCGCGTCGTAGAGAAAAGACCGCACGCGTCCGCCGGCAAATTCCGGGTCGCGCTTGTAGAGGTCCTCAAAAACACTGATTGCCTTGTCCCAGTTTGACCGCACCAAAGCGTCGTAGGCCTCGATGAACTTCTCGGCCTTCTCGATGGCCGCGTCGGCCAGCACGGAATCTGGGGCCTTCTCGCGCGCCCGCTGCAGCACCAACATGGATTGCTGCAGGCCCTCAATAGTGTAGTCGGAGTTTTCCAGCAAATTGATGCCCTGAAGATAGTACTGGCTGGCCAGTAGCTCTATGGCTACCTCTTGCAGCTCCTTCTGCTCCCTGGCATAGGCGATACTCTGCGGGAACAGCGCCAGCGCTGTGCGATAGTACCGGGCCGCCGCCTCGATTTCCTCTGTGGTCGGATCCGGCTTGGCCGCGATCTTCAAGATCACATCCTGGTAGCTCGAGAAGAGCTTTTCCTCCCGTTCCGAGAGATCCGCGTAGGGATCCAGCGCCTGGATGGCTTCATGGTTCTGGATGACGGCCCCGAAGTCCCCGCGGTCATAGGCCTCATCAATGGCTTGCACCAGGGCCGCAACCTGCTGCGTCTTGCTGACTTCCTCAATCAGGCCCGCCGTATCCTTGTAGTTGGGCTCCAGTCGGGCAACCTCCTGCAGCAGTTCCAGGGCGCGCGCATTGTCGCCCGCCTGCATGGCGCGCAGACCCTGCTGATAGGATTGCTCTGCGGCCACTGCCTGTCGCGCCGCGGCCATGGCCTCGCCCAGGCCCGCACGGAGCGGATCCGTCTGCTGAATCTCGAGGTAAAGATCCAGGGCTTCCTGCGCCCTGCCCACCTTCATAAATACCGCAGCCATCTCTTCCTTGGCTGTCAGGGCATCGGCCGTTTGGGTGGCCTGGACGGCAAGCATGCGGCGGGTTTCCTCCTGGCGGTAGGCACCGGCCAGCCACAGGCCAACCCCCACCATGAGAACCACCGCGACCGCTCCAAACACCGTGCGAACAACCGCCTGCCGCCTGGCGACCTGCCGGTCTGACGCGCTCTGTCGCGCGCTGTGGTGTTCCCGCTCAGATCGAACCTGCACATCGTGCCTGAAGTCAACC
>DATIPW010000091.1:0-16553 GCA_035471605.1 Anaerolineales bacterium
ATTGTTCAGCGTGTTGGCGGCCCAGACGAGCTGCAGGTAGTTGAGATTCGTCGCCCCAGCATACAATGGCTGTTCGAAATCCAGAATGTATCGCCTTGCGGGCGGCCGGGTCTGGGAAAGGCCCCCAGCCTGGTGCTCAAGGATGGCAAGCAGGAGCCGCGGACTTACGCTCCAATGCGTGGCAACGTAGTCGACGACCTCCGCGCCTGTGCGGTCACGGCCAGCCGCATACGTCCTGTACTTCCCGTACCAGCCAGACTTGGTCGCGACGAAGGCTGACGTGTTGAATCCGACCTGCTCCGGCCCGTTCACGAATGCGGCGTCGGGCAAGATCTGATATGCACTGCCCCAAAGTGACCTGAAGTAGATGGGAATCCTCATGGGGAGGCCTGGCGGCATCGTGGTTGCGTCACCCGGAATGAGGGGATTGGCTGCCATGATCTCGGGAGCCGTCGTGTTGAAGCGGGCGGCAAGCGCCGGCACGGTGTCGCCTGTCTGCGCCGTGTAGTTCACCAACTCGCCCGGCTTGAAATTCGGCCGTGAAGGGATGGGCGTAGCCGGAACTGAGCCCAAACTTGGAATCCCTGGCGTGCGTGAGCCCGAAGGTTCAGTCGGTGGGCTGCTTGGGGATACGGAGGCTCCACTGCAGCTGGCCAGCAGCATGCCGGCAACAGCCACCACCCCCAGCGCTCTAGTCGTCATCCGGACTTCGTACAATGGTGGATATCCATTGGCCATTCGGATCGGCTGTGACAACCCTCTGTCCGTTGACCAGAGTCCCCTGATACGGCAAGCTGCCCGCTCGAGCTGCCCAGCCGCTCAGGATGAAAGGAATCGGGCCGTCAGCCGCGATCCACTCTCCATTGTATTTGCGGACAAAGTGAAGGTGCGTCCCCGTGGTCTGCCCCCCCTCGCACGAAGCATGCCCAATGCGGTCGTCCCGCTGGAGGTAGGTTCCAGCCTTCACCCTGTCGCTGGAGGCAATATGCAGATAGACCAAGGCCCAGCCTGTTTGCTCGAATCCGTCTCCATCCAGATCCTGTACTACAACGCCGCGTTCTGCCCGCACAACCATGCCAGACGCGGCGGCCGTTACCCAGGTTGGGGTGGGGTCGCAGCCGCCGTGATCCGTGAACGGCGCGAAGTCAATGGCTGCAAGCGCTCCGTCATGTTCCCAGGCGCCATGCGGGCCACCGCTGTAGCTCCAGGCAACGTCCGGCTCAAAGGGGAACTCAAGTGCCGGCTGGACCAGGCCGGGTGGAAGAACTGGATCGACCGTCTCTGCGCGCACCCAGGGATCTCCAAACATGTCCGCGTAGAGTGCCAGGAACCCATTTCCGGGATCGATCATTCTGGCCCACTCCGACTGACCATGCTGCCTGGAAAACAGATACTGCATCGCAACCGTGCCGGCGTTAAGTTGAGGGTCCAAGCGAAGCTTGGTCCCGTCGGGGAACTGCAGCTCGGTGAGAGTCCCGGCACGCCATCCATAGTAGGCCGTGGAAAGCTGATTGACCGTCCAGAGCAACTGGAGGAATAGGCCCTTGTAAAATGGGTTTACATAACCCATCGGATAGTCGCGATGCATCACATCGACGGAATCGCCGCGGACCCATCGGCTCTCGTATTCCAGCAGGGCCAGCAGCAAGCGGGGATTGATTGAGTTTTCGAAAGTCAGGCGTCGGATCTCGTCCGGCCCCGTGTTCCAGCCTGTCGAGCCGAGGTACTCCCGGTGGGTGCTGAGAAGTCCACCGGCTGACTGTATGTAGGCATCTATGTCAAAATCGATCGCGGTCGCCGAGAACACCACCTCGCTGTCTGGCAGCAGCTTGTTGCTTGGGGACGTGGGCCCAGAAAGGCGGTTGGGCAGAATCAACAGGGTGCCCGGGGGGACAAATCCGGACTCAGGGAGGTCCAGCTCGGCACGGATCTCCGATGGGTCTATCCCAAAGCGGCTTGCCACGGCTTGCAGGGAGTCTCCGCTCTGTGCCGTGTAGAACACGGGTGGCACGTCGAACGTCGGCATCGTGATCGCTGCTTCCGGCATGGCATCCAGGCCCGCGGCCGGGTCCGCCTGCAGGGTGGCTGGGTCGTGCGGGGTGGTAGCTGCGGAAGGCGTGATCAAGGCCGAAGGGGTGGGGGATGCCGGGGGAGCTGACGTGGCCGTCGCGGATGGGGCTGGAGAAGACACAGTCGTCGGGCTCGGTTCGGAAGTTGCCTCCCGCAAATCCATCGGGGTGAAGACAGACAAGCCTGCGGCAGTCCCCGGACTCTCTAGCACTGCGCCAGGGGTCACCGGGTAGGAACTAGCCGCCGATTCTTGGACGGGAGTTGGCGAGGCGTACTGGCCCCAGAGGCTTGGCACCGGAGCGCAGGCATTCACGCCTATCGAAAAGAAAAGAATGAAACGCACGAAGCGTAGCACAGTCGAACCACCGCGAGGATTATACCTGCACGATTCGACGAAGCGTTTGCATGAACTGGTCAATATGAGGGGGCTCTTATCGGATGATTCGGTTGGAGTCGCTCGTGTCCTCCAGAGCCTCCAAGACCACCGAACCACGCCTTAGGAAGCCGTCGTATTCCCTGCCGCCGCCTGCCGAAATCCACCCGCCCAGCATGAATGGCAGATCTCGATCCGCCGGGATCCATTCTCCATTGTGTTTCCGCGCAAGATGAAGGTGGGCGGCATTGGAAACTCCGCCTTCGCACGATGGATGCCCCAGGCGCTCGCCGGCAAACACGAATGTGCCTTCCGGAAGCCGCTCCTCGTCGAAAACGTGCAGGTAGAGGATGCTCCAGCCCGTTTGCTCATAGCCGTCGCCGTCAAGATCTTGGACGACCACACCGTCGGATGATCTCACTACGAACCCGTCCGCAGCTGCTGTGATCCACTCGTTGCTGGGGGTGCAGCCCAGGACGTCCGGCGGTGCAAAATCTAGGGCTCCCCACGCAGAACCCGAATCCCAGGAGGCGTGGGGCCCGCCGGTGAAGAACCACGAAGTGCCCGGTTCAAACGGCAGTTCCATGCCAGGCTGCGAAAGACCGCGTGGCACTAGTGGCTCAATCGCCAAATCGAAAGGGCTGCCGAAAAGCAAGAAGTACGTCTTGAAAAGTCCCAACGCCGTGACGTCCTGTTCCCACGTGGCCCGATCGTCCAGCTCCCCGAACAGCCGTTGGATACCGGCGGTGCCGGCGTTGATGGTGGGATCTATGGGTACGACTGTCCCATCATTGAGAACCCACGTTCCAATGGAGTTTGCCCGCCACGAATAGAAGCCGCGATTCAGCTCGTTGGCGGCCCATGCCAATTGCCGGTACAGCCCGACGCGATTGGGATGGACGAAGCCCAAAGGAAAGCCTGTGCCCATCTCCGGCGGGCTGCCCTCTGTGACCCAGCGGCTGCGGTGCTCCAGGATGGCCAAGAGCAGTCTCGGATTCACCGAATAGTTGCTGGCCACGAGCGCCACCACGTCGGCTCCTGAGACGGCCTGAGTGTCAATTTCCTCCGTATACTCGCGAAGGTATCCACCCTGGGCTGCAACAAACTCCCGTACATCAAAATCCGCGGCGGCCGGACCATATACCAGCTCCGAGTCGGGAATGACCTTGAAGGCCGGCCCGGCTGCGCTCATCTCTGGGGCCGGTATCTTCAGCGTGGATCCCGGTATTAGGGTGTCCTGCACCGAGATCTGGTTCGCCTGCAGCAAGGCTGCAAGTCCTACGCCGAAGGACCCGGCGATTGCGCCAAGCGTGTCCCCCGACTGCACCGTGTATTCGCTTTCGGTATGACGCACTGTGGGGAGCGACCGAACCGGGTTCGGGGTTTGCGTTACCAGCACACCGCCGCTTGCCGGCCCGGCGACTGTCACCGCCAGGGCTGCCAGCGTAGGTGTAGCCGAGCGCCCGGCTCCCGGCGTCGATGCCCCATTCTGCGCCGTGGTTTCCAGGCCGTCACCAAGACGAACAAAGGGATCATAGCTGGGGACTGCGACACTCCCCAGATTCGGATTCGGAGAGCACCCTGATAGCAAGATGCCCAGCAGAATTGCCAAGAGGAGTGCCGACCGGTGCGCGGGCCCCAAAGTCACGGCGGCCATTCTACCAAACTGCTTGCTGCTGCCTCGCCGCGCTGCCCAAGCTGCCTCTATTGACCCACTCGCTGCGGGTGGGAATACACGTTGAACCCTTGGCGCCGTGCGTATCCGATGAGCGTAATCCCGTATCGTTCCGCCATCTCGATCGAAAGCGAGCTCGGCGAGGTGCGCGAAATCAGCACGGGCACCCGCAGCCTCGCTGCCTTCTGAAGCATCTCCGAGCTTATCCTGCCGGTAGTAATCACGATGCGCGTCGTCGGCCAAAGACCCCCCAGCACGCACTGCCCTGCAATCTTGTCGAGCGTGTTGTGTCGACCGATATCCTCGGCCGTCAGCACCAGCCCCTCGCCATCACTCATCATGGAAGTGTGCACTCCTCCGGTCTCCCGGTACAGGGTCTGCGCCCCGAAAAGTTGTTCTACCAGGTGGCCGATTGCACCGGGCTCGAGCACTGGATTGCCAGGATCGAGGGCAACCTCGGGCAGGGCCAGAAGATCTACTGCCGTCACGCCGCCGGTGCACCCTGAAGTCCGGCGCCAGGAGCTTGGCCTTTCGGCGGCATGCGTTAGCCACACATCAACGTTGTCGCCATGCTCACAAACTCGCACGTCGGCCACATCCGTCATCGTGCCCAGAATCCCCTCGTTGTGGAGGAAGCCGATCGCCAAAGCCTCAAGCTCGGTTGGCGTACACATGAAAGTGATCCATGGTTCCCCGTTCACCGTCAGAGAGACCGGTGCCTCGACGATTGTCCCCGCACTGAGAGGCTCCCACTTCCCGGCGCGGAAGCGATGAAGGTGGATCTGCTGTTGCGGTGTGATCATTCTCTCCTACCAGTATCTGCGTGGTCGGCAGGCTCAGACCATTCGTGCCGCACCAATCATACCGTCTGAACGCCCGTTTCCAGTTAGGATGCTGCCCGAGACGCAATCTGGCGCTTCTGCGCCCGGCGCAGAAGATCTGCCAGCGATTCCGCCGGTTCCCTTGATCAGCGTCAAAGAACACAACGGTCTGGCAGATCGCGGCCACGAGGCCGCCATATTCCGGCCTGGCCCGCCAACTGGAGAACGCATGTATGGCATCGGCTGACCCCTGGCGGGACGGTCCCGCCGTCCGGGGCCGCGGCGCTGGCTTTATAATTGCGCGGTCATGACCGATCCAGGTGCCGCAAGACTCATACACCCACTCGTTGAATGCATTCCAAACTTCTCCGAGGCGCGGAGGCCGGAGGTGATCGATGATATTGCGTCGGCAATCACCTCTGTTGAGGGCGCGCAGCTGCTTGACCGGTCGTCGGACCTCGATCACAACCGAACGGTCCTGACGTTCGTCGGTCCGCCCGAAGCCGTTTCAGAGGCCGCATTCCGGGCCATCGGCCGCGCTGCTGCGCTTATCAACATGGATCGGCATACTGGCGAGCACCCGCGCATTGGGTCAACCGACGTGGTTCCCTTTGTTCCTCTTTCCGGAATTTCCATGGACGAGTGCGTCGCCATGGCACGCGATCTTGGCAAACGTGTTGGGGAGGAACTGCAGATTCCGGTTTATCTCTACGAGCACGCGGCCATGCGGCCCGAGCGCGTGAATTTGGAGCACCATCGGCGCGGACAATACGAAACTCTCAAGATCGAGATCGAGAGAGACCCCGGCCGAAAGCCAGATTTCGGCCCGCCTCGGCTTGGGCCCGCGGGCGCCACCGTCATCGGTGCCCGAAATCCCCTCATCGCGTTCAACGTCTACTTGACGACCTCGCAGGTCGATGTGGCCAAGAAGATCGCCAGGGCAATACGCCAGTCCTCAGGTGGGCTGCGCTTCGTCAAGGCGTTGGGCCTGCTCGTGGACGGCAAGGCGCAAGTCTCCATCAACCTCACGAACTACCGCGAGTCTCCGATTGGCCGTGTAGTTGAACTCATCAGACGCGAGGCGACGCGCTATGGCGTCGCCATTCATCATAGCGAGCTCGTCGGCCTGATCCCCGAAGAAGCTCTTTTGGACGCTGCCGTTTGGTACACGCAGCTTGAAGGGTTTAGCCCAGAACAGGTTCTGGAGGTTCGCTTGCGGCAGGCGCAGTCGAGCAATGCTGCGCTCGCCCAAGAGGGGGCGTCGTTCCTTGATCAGGTCGCAGCTGCCAGCGCCACGCCAGGGGGCGGCTCGGTGGCGGCGCAGGCCGGCGCCATGGGTGCTGCTCTTGTGGAAATGGTAGCCGGGCTTACCATGGGAAAAGCCAAGTATCAGAAGGTTGAAGCCGAGATGCTCGAGATTCGCGCTGAAGCTCGGCAGCTTCGCGTGGAGCTATCCCAGGCAGCGCGAGACGATGCCGCCGCCTATGAGGCCGTTATGGGCGCGTATAGGCTCGCAAAGGAAACGGATGCGGATCGGCAGAGGCGCGAAACGGCAATCCAGCGAGCCATGATCGAAGCCGCCCGCGTTCCCCTGGGTACCGCCCTGAATGGGTTGCGGGTGCTGGAGCTTGCGGCCAAGTGTGTGCGTGACGCCAATGTCAATGCTATCAGTGACGCGCTGACCGCAGCGGCAATGGGTCGGGCGGCAGTCACCGCGGCCGCGTACAACGTTCGAATTAATCTCTACGGGTTCCCCGATGGTGGGGTGACCGGCAAAATGCTCAGAGACATCAAGGAAATCGAGGCCCGGGCAGCGTCGCTGGATTCAGAGATAAGCAGCAGTGCGCAAACCCGGGCCAAGCTCGCCTGAGCAGGGCAAACCAGCCAAACGCGTACCTCCAAGAGAGGGAGTGAGAGTTCATGGGCCTCAAGCCAGATCACTGGATTCGCAGGATGGCGCTCGAACGACGCATGATCGAGCCGTTCGACAGCGTGCAGGTCAGCAGTGGTGTGATTTCTTACGGGGTCTCTTCGTATGGCTACGATATCCGCGTGGCAAAGGAATTCAAGATCTTCACAAATGTATTCGGAGCCATCGTGGACCCCAAGGCCTTCGATCCCAAGAGCATGGTCGACTACCAGGGGGACGTCTGCATCATTCCTCCGAACTCCTTCGCTCTGGGACGGAGCATTGAGTACTTTCGCATACCTAGGAACGTGCTGACAGTATGCTTGGGCAAGTCGACGTACGCCCGGTGCGGCATCATCGTAAATGTCACACCGTTCGAGCCGGAGTGGGAGGGTTTCGTTACCCTGGAGATCTCCAACACCACTCCTCTACCCGCTCGAATCTATGCCAATGAGGGTATCGCGCAGGTGCTCTTCTTCGAAGCCGATGAGGCCTGCGAAGTATCCTATGCTGACAAGAAGGGCAAATACCAGAAACAGCAGTCCATTGTCCTGCCCAGGCTCTGAAGTAGCCCATCAAAAGCGGCGCGATCTAAACACCGCTCTGTGATTGTGTCAGAACTTGTGGTCTTCGGTCTGGCGACAAAAATCGCCCTGCCCGCCTAGTTGCCTGGCAATTCTTGACGCTTCGCGTCCTCTATGCCTTTGCGCACATCCACAAGAGGCAACGCGATTAGGCCCGCCACAAAGAACACCACCAGCGACAAGATGGCTGGCCGAAGGCTTCCGAAAATCTGATTCGCCAAGCCAAAGACCAGGGGGCCGATCCATGACGTGCCGCGGTCGCTCACCTCATAGAAGGAATAGAACTCAGCCTCCCGCCCGCGCGGAATCAACTGCGCGAATAGGCTACGACTAATCGCTTGAGATCCGCCCAGCACGACCGCGATCACGATCCCAAGCACGCCAAACTCGATCGCCCGGTCTTCTCCCTGCATGCCGGAGTATGCATACATGACGACGCCAGCCCAGATGACCAAGCTGAGCCAGATGGAGCGTTTTGAGCCCAGCCAACCTGCCAGGCGTCCCCAGAGAAGGGCCCCGAAAAAGGCCGTGAACTGTATGATCAAGATCACGATCGTCAGGGTGTTCAGATCCAGTCCGAGTCCTCCGCGCAACACAGGCGCGGCGGCGAATGTGGAGGCAACGGCTATTACGGTTTGAATCCCGTCATTGTAGAGAAAGAAGGCGCCCAGGAACTTCAGCGTTTCGGGGAAGCGGCGTATCTCCCGCATCGTTTGCCAGAGCTGTTTGAAGCCCACGGTCACGTAGCCCTCTCCTTCTGGCAAAGGTCGACGGGCATGACGCGGATGCAATCGCGCCCACGTGATGAACGAGAAAAGAAGCCACCATACCCCCGCTGAGGCCAGGTTAATGCGGATCGCCAGTGATCTTGATATTCCCAGCTCCTCATGAAACATAAAGAAGGCCAGATTAAGGGCAAGCAGGATTCCGTCTCCCAGATAGCCCATGGCCCAGCCAAATGACGAGACCCGGTCGCGCTGATCTTCGCTGGCGATGTCTGGCAGGTATGCATTGTAGAACACGATGGCGGCCCCAAATGCCAGATTGGCCCCGATGAACAGCAACCCGCCCAACCACCAGATTGGGCCCGTAACCAGGAACAACAGGATAGTCTGGGCCGCGCCCAGCGTTGCAAAGATCTGCAACATGCGTTTCCGCAAGTGAGAGTAGTCGGCGATGGCTCCCAGGATGGGAAGAAACACAACCTGCAGCAGCACCGAAAACGATACGCAGTAGGGAAAGAAAGAGTCGGGCGCAACCGGGATGCCCGCCAGCCTTGCCATACCATCGACCGAAGATTGGGCGGCGTCCCCTGCCAGCGCCGCAACGTAGGGACCTAGGAAAACGGTCCCCACCGTGGTGCTGAATGCGGAGTT
The DNA here is from genome assembly GCA_035471605.1 of Anaerolineales bacterium. Lineage (GTDB taxonomy): Bacteria > Chloroflexota > Anaerolineae > Anaerolineales > Villigracilaceae > Fen-1038. Next base: position 8,809 of record DATIPW010000091.1, read on the forward strand.
GGCCCAGTCATACATGGCCCACCCGAAGATCTCCCTCTTGTCATTTACGGCATGCACAATCTTGGCCATTGTCCCTCCATGCACTGCTGTAGCGTAGGCGTAAACACGGGGCCGGACCGCAAGTTCCGGTTCTCTAGGTGGCTTGGCTAGCCCCGAAGAGCCCTCACCTTCTGCCGGCCCGCCACGCCGGTGGCGGCGGGATTAGGGCTTGACTGCGGACGTTTCGCAGCATATAATGTGGGGTCGCAATGTTCGCAGTTCAAGATTCTGCTTCATGGCTCTTCAACACGGCTGACGCGGAAGGGTTGGCGGCTGCCCCGGAGTTGCGGGCGTTCCGCAGGCACTATTCCCGTCAGTTTGGGTCAAAAGGTTAGGAGAGAGGCAAATGGCGTCTTTGCCCCGCAAGAACTACGCTCGAATTCCGGTACAGCTTGACCTCCCCAATCTAATCGACATTCAGCTGGACTCGTTCGCTCGGCTGAAGAAGGAAGGGTTGGGCGATCTGTTTCATGAGGTCTCGCCAATCGAGTCGTACAACAAGGGCATGAAGCTCTTCTTTCCGAGTCGCAGTGCCGAGGCAAAGCAGTGGGGCCTGAAATACTGGTTCGGCGAACCCAAGCACTCGATCGATGAGTGCGTCGAGCGTGACTTGACCTATGCAAATCCGCTCTACGTGTCCGTGTTGCTGGCCGGAACCGACGTGCCTGAGCCCATCAAGCAAGACATCTTTCTTGGTGACTTCCCTGAAATGACGGACAAGGGAACCTTTATCATCAACGGAACGGAGCGCGTCGTTGTTTCGCAGCTCATCCGCTCTCCCGGCGTGTACTTCGAAGCTCCCACAGACCGTGCCACGGGTAGGCCTCTTGCCATGGCCAAGCTGATTCCCGATCGCGGCGCCTGGATGGAATTCGAAACCCGCAAGAGCGATTACATCATCCTGAAGTTCAATCGCAAGCGCACCGTGCCGATAACGGTATTCCTGCGCGCCCTGGCCACCGTGAGCGACGGCACCAAGGATTCACCGCTCAAAGTCGGTTCAGACGAAGAATTGCTTTCCATCTTTCAGGATGTGGACAACAACCCCGAGCGCCTGTTCATTGCCTCCACCCTTCGGCAGGAGCCTGAATGGGACTTGGGCCACGGGCAAACGATTGCAGAGGCAGCTCTCATCGAGTTCTTTCGAAAGATGCGGCCCGGTGATCCAGCAACTCTCGAGAATGCCAGACAGTTTCTGGAGGAGCAGCTTTTCGACCAGCGGCACTACGACCTCGAGCGGGTCGGGCGCTACAAGTTAAATCAAAAACTGGATCTGAATATTCCCATTCCACACCGCACGGTCAGCAAGAACGACGTAATCCGGCTGATCCGACGCATGATCCAGATCAACAACGGCGTTGAGCCCCCCGATGACATTGACCACCTGGGCAATCGGCGCGTCAAGACTGTCGGGGAGCTAATCCAGAACAAGCTGCGCATCGGCCTGCGTCGTATGGAGCGCGTCATCAAAGAGCGCATGTCGATCCGAGATCAAGAGCAACTCTCACCGGTCACACTCGTGAATATTCGGCCTGTGGTTGCCGCGCTGCGCGAGTTCTTTGGCTCCAGTCAGCTCAGCCAATTCATGGATCAGACCAACCCACTGGCCGAGCTGCGCCACAAGCGTACGCTTTCCGCCCTGGGCCCTGGGGGTCTCCGCCGCGAGCGCGCCGGCTTTGATGTTCGCGATGTGCATCACTCACACTATGGGCGCATCTGCCCGATTGAGACGCCTGAAGGTCCCAACATCGGGCTGATTGGGCGCCTGGCCTCTTTCGCCCGGGTAAATGAATATGGTTTTATTGAAACCCCGTACCGCAGAGTTTTCAAGTCTCTTCCGGGCGATGATGAACGCCTGCCGGGCCGGACCCTGCGGGAGGCAGTCGTAGATCCAAAGAGTGGGGAGCAGATTGCAAAAGCCGGAGATATGATCGACACAAAGTTGGACAGGCGGTTGGCACGGCTGGGCGCCGAGGTGGCCATTGTCCCGTTTGTGTCTGATGAGGTCAGCTTCCTTTCGGCGGATGCAGAGGACAAGTACGTCATTGCCCAGGCCAACGCGCCCCTCACACGCGAGAACGAGTTTGTCCGGGAGAGGATCTCGTGCCGCTATCATTCTGGGTTCCTTTTTTCGACGCCCGAGTCCGTTGACTACATGGATGTGGCGCCCCATCAGGTGGTCGGAATCAGCGCTGCCCTGATCCCTTTCCTGGAGCACGATGATGCCAACCGTGCGCTGATGGGTTCGAACATGCAAGCGCAGGCCGTCCCCTTGGTCCGGCCCGAGATTCCCTTGGTGGCCACGGGCATGGAGCGGGCTGCGGCCTTGGACTCGGGGCAGGTCGTCCTGGCGGAGGAGCCCGGCGAGGTCATCTCGGTGACCGGCAGCAAGATTGTGATGAAGGAAAGAAAAGGCGGATTGCGCTCCTACCAGCTGCGCAAATATCAGCGCTCCAATCAGTCGACTTGCATCGACCAGCGACCATCCGTGGAGAAGGGGCAGGTAGTCAAGCGAGGCGATATCATCGCCGATTCATCTTCCACGGAGAGCGGCCAGCTGGCCCTTGGTCAGAACGTCGTCGTTGCCTTCCTGTCGTGGGAGGGCGGCAACTTTGAGGACGCCATCCTTCTGTCCGAACGCCTCGTTCAGGAAGATCGCTTCACCTCGGTCCATATCGAAAAGTACGAAGTGGAGGCTCGGGATACCAAGCTTGGCCCCGAGGAGATCACACGCGACATACCGAATGTGGGAGAGGAAGCCATCAAGGACCTGGACGAGAAGGGCATTATCCGCATCGGCGCCGAGGTTGGCCCCAACGACATTTTGGTCGGAAAAATCACCCCCAAGGGTGAGAAGGAGTTGACACCTGAGGAGCGCTTGCTGCGGGCGATTTTTGGCGAGAAATCGAGGGACGTAAAGGACACGTCCTTGCGGATGCCGCATGGAGAGCGCGGCAAAGTCGTGGATGTCAAAGTCTTTACTCGAGAGGATAACTCCGACCTGTCGGCTGGCGTGGATGTGATGGTGCGCGTCTCGGTGGCCCAACGGCGCAAGATTACTGCTGGCGACAAGATGGCCGGGCGCCATGGGAACAAGGGGGTTGTCTCGAAGGTGGTGTCCGTCGAGGACATGCCGTTCCTGGAGGACGGCACGCCAGTCGATATCATCCTGAATCCGCTGGGCGTTCCGGGTCGCATGAATATCGGACAGGTTCTTGAGGTGCACTTGGGATGGGCGGCCAAGCGACTCGGTTTTCGCGCCCTGACGCCGGTTTTCGATGGCGCCACGGAGGAACAAATCGAAGCGGAGCTAGCCCGCGCCTGGATCGTAGATCAGGCTTGGAGAGAGTCCGCCCGGACGGCATGGGAGTGGATAAGGGGGCAGGACTACGGCCCCGAATCTATCCAGGACGACGACGAGGTTCGACGTCTCTACCTGGAGTACTGGCTTGGGAGTCGGGGCTATGACGTCTACGCCCTGAATGACGCCGAGTTTGCTCGCGGGGCTGCTGCCAAGGAGTGGTTGCGGGACCGTGGCTATGACCCTGCGCTGATTCTTGAATCGGCGGACGGCGCCAAGTCCGAGCCTGCCACTGATTTGGATGAAGTGGCGATCAACGCCTGCCTGCGCTTGTGGCTTGAAAGTCTTGGCCGCGCCGCCAAGCAGACCGACGACGAGCTGTACGGGGCCGCTCAGCTGGCCGCAAGGGAATTGGGCTTGCCGCTGCCCACGCTGGGAAAGCAGCTCCTGCGGGATGGCAAGACCGGCAAGCCCTATGATCAGCCAGTGACTGTGGGTGTCATGACGATCCTGAAGCTGCATCACCTGGTGGAAGACAAGGTTCACGCGCGCTCCACAGGGCCGTACAGCTTGGTGACACAGCAGCCGCTCGGCGGCAAGGCCCAGTTCGGCGGTCAGCGTTTCGGTGAAATGGAGGTTTGGGCGCTTGAGGCATATGGCGCGGCCCATACGCTGCAGGAGATGCTGACTGTCAAATCTGATGATGTCCAGGGTCGCGTGAACACCTACGAGGCGATCGTCAAAGGCGAGCCCATAGAAGAGCCCAGCATTCCGGCGTCATTCCGGGTGCTTGTGAAGGAACTGCAGTCGCTTGGCCTTGCGGTTGAGGCCGTGGGCGAGGGCGGCGATATTGTCCGGTTTGGCAAAGATGAGGAAAAAACCCGTCCGCCGCGCCTGGGAACGGGATTGATGGATCTGGGACTGGGCGGGCCGGAGCGCAGGAAATTCGGCGCGTAGCTTCTTGACGGTGGGATAGGCGCATGATAGAATATTCCGCCGTTGTGTCCAAGAGGCACGGGGGGATTTCTGGATGCACCTCGTGGGGTGCATCGCCCGTGTCAGCCCGGGATGTTTTCCGGCGGGGCCGGCTCTGCGCAGTACGTGGCAGTCGCGCAGCCAGCCGCTACGGTTGAAGCAGCAGACGAGGCCATCATTATTGTTTCTGATGGCCTCATTTCGTGCAGTGATCGGAACGGTTTCTGTGATTGGAGGCGAAGGTGCCAACTATCAATCAGATGGTACGCCGGGGTCGCAAGAGCAAGAAGACCAAGAGCAAAGCCCCGGCTTTTCAGTACACGCTCAATAGCCACAGGCAACGCCGGGTGCGCCAAGCCCGCGGCGCGCCGCAGAAGAGGGGCGTGTGTACTGTGGTCCGCACTATGACTCCCAAGAAGCCGAACTCGGCCCTGCGCAAAATTGCCCGCGTGCGTCTCAGCAATGGGATCGAAGTGACCGCCTACATTCCTGGGGAAGGGCATCAGCTGCAAGAACACTCGGTTGTCTTGGTACGCGGTGGCCGCGTCAAGGACCTCCCTGGCGTTCGCTACCACATCGTGCGCGGCTCCCTTGACACGACCGGGGTGGCGAATCGAAAGCAGGGTCGCTCCAAATACGGGGCCAAGCAGCCAAAAGGAGAATCCGAATGAGACGCGGTAGCCCGGTAGCCAGGCCGATCCCGCCTGATATGAAGTACAGCAGCGTCCAGATCCAAACCATGGTGCAGCATGTTCTCAAGCGCGGCAAGAAGAGCACAGCCTTGCGCGTCATCTACGGCGCCATGGACCTGATCAAGGAGCGCTCGGGCAAGGATCCTCTGGAAGTTTTTGAGTCTGCGCTCAGGAATGTCTCGCCTGCCATGGAGGTGAGGCCGCGCCGGGTCGGTGGGGCTACCTACCAGGTTCCCATGGAGGTTGGAGCCGGGCGCCGAACCACGCTCGCAATCCGCTGGATCTTGGGAGCAGCGCGGGAGCGCTCTGGTCGATCGTTCTCAGACAAGCTTGCCTCGGAGCTGATTGACGCGTCGAACGATACGGGCGCGGCCATCCGGAAACGCGACGAAACGCACAAGATGGCAGAGGCCAATCGGGCTTTCTCCCACTATCGGATTTGAGCCGGCGTAGAAGTACGGGCAGAAAGTCCCACTCCCCCCCGAGACCACATGGCACGCGCGCACCCACTCGAAAAATACCGCAATATCGGCATCATTGCCCACATCGACGCCGGAAAGACGACGACGACGGAGCGCATCTTGTTTTACACGGGCAAGACGCACCGCATCGGCTCGGTGGACGACGGCACGACCGTCACCGACTGGATGGCCCAGGAGCGGGAACGCGGGATCACGATCGTATCGGCGGCCATTTCCGCGGAGTGGAATGACTATCAGATCAATGTCATCGACACTCCGGGCCATATTGACTTCACCGCTGAGGTGCAGCGCTCTTTGCGCGTACTGGATGGTGGGATCGTGATCTTCGATGCCGTTCAGGGCGTGGAGCCTCAAAGCGAGACGGTGTGGCGGCAAGCGGACCGATACGGCGTACCCCGAATCTGCTTCGTCAACAAGATGGATCGCGTGGGGGCGTCCTTTGAGCGGACGCTCCAATCCATTATCGATCGGCTTGGTGCGAACCCGATAGCCATGCAGCTGCCCATCGGAAGCGAAGCCGGCTTTCGTGGCGCCGTGGATTTGCTGACAATGCGGGGCGTGATCTGGGAAGATGATCTTGGCAAGGCTCCCAAGATCGTGGCAATCCCCCCCGAGCTCCAGAAGTCAGCTGAAGAGGCACGCCACGCGATGGTCGAGAAGATCGCGGAGCTCGATGATGACCTTACCGTCCGCTATCTGGAGGGTGGTGAGATCAGCGTCGACCAGCTCCGGGCTGCGCTGCGCAAGGCTGTGATCGCCAACCTCGCTTATCCCGTGTTCTGTGGCTCTTCGCTGAAGAACAAGGGCGTCCAGGTGCTGCTGGATGCGGTTGTCGACTATCTGCCATCGCCGGCGGACATCCCCTCGGTCAAGGGATCAATCCCTGGAAGCGCCGAGGAGTCTCTTGAGCTGCCCGCGCAGGATGACGCTCCGCTGAGCGCACTGGTATTCAAGATCGTGACCGATCCCTATGTGGGAAGACTCGCGTATTTTCGAACCTATTCCGGTATCGTGACGCAGGGTCAGATGGTGATGAATTCAACCAAGGGCAAGAAAGAACGCATCGGGCGATTGATCCGCATGCATGCAGACCGCCGTGAAGACGTCACGGAAGTTCGTGCCGGTGACATCGGGGCTGCCCTTGGCTTCAAGGACACTTTCACCGGCGATACCCTCTGCGACAACAAGATGATCGTTCTCGAGAATATTGCCTTCCCGGAGCCTGTGATTTCAATTGCCATAGAGCCCAGGAGCACTGCGGACCAGGAAAAGATGGGGGAGGCCCTTCGGAAGCTCTCCGAAGAGGATCCCACCTTTCGCGTGCGTTCAGACGAAAACACGGGACAAACAATCATCTCTGGCATGGGCGAACTGCATCTTGACATCCTCGTCGATCGAATGCTGCGGGAGTTCCGGGTGCAGGCAAATGTCGGCGCGCCGCGCGTGGCATATCGGGAATCGATCACACGCCCGGTGCCGGAGGTTGACTTCAAGTACGCGAAACAGACGGGCGGCCGCGGTATGTATGGCCATGTGGTGATCTCCATGGAGCCGGGCGAGCGCGGCTCAGGCATAGTTTTCGAGAACCAAATCGTGGGCGGGACGGTACCCCGTGAATATGTCCCGGCCGTGGAGAAGGGTATTCGCGAGGCCGCGGACGGCGGTGTGCTTGCCGGCTATCCCGTGACTGACCTTAAGGTGGCACTTTTTGATGGTTCCTTTCATGAGGTGGACTCGAATGAGATGGCCTTCAAGATGGCAGCCTCGATGGCTTTCAAGGAAGGGGTACATAGGGGGGGGGCCGTCCTGCTGGAGCCCAGCATGCGAGTGGAGGTTGTAGTTCCTGAGGAGTTTCTTGGGGATGTGATGGGTCAGATCAACAGCCGGCGCGGCAACATCCAGGGGATGGAGGCTCGACCCGGCAATGCGCAGGCAGTGCGCGCCTTGGTGCCGCTGGCCGAAATGTTTGGCTACGCCACGCAGCTGCGCTCGGTGACCCAGGGCAGAGGCGTGTTCAGCATGGAATTCGACCACTATGCGCCCATACCGCATTCCGTTGCGGAGGAAATCGTCAAAGCTTAGCAATCTTTCTGTGGGAGACACAAGGAGATCACGATGGCGAAGCAGAAGTATGAGAGGACGAAGCCGCATCTGAATGTGGGGACGATGGGGCATATTGATCATGGGAAGACGACGCTGACGGCGGCGATCACGAAGGTGAGTCAGATGCTGGGGAAGGCGGAGTTTCGGGCGTAT
>DATIPW010000092.1:0-2438 GCA_035471605.1 Anaerolineales bacterium
GATTGCTGGCGGCACCAGAGGGCGCGGCGGCCTGGGCCGGTCTCAAGCGCCTGGCAGCGCTGGGTTGGGTGCAGGCTGCGGACCGCATCGTCTTCTTCAATACGGGCAGCGGATTGAAGTACCTGTAGGCTGTGTTGCCCGTGTTGGGATGCGAATCCTGCGTTTGGAAGTCGCGCCATGCGGGGGAAGGCGAGCAGTGAGATGACTGACACGCGGGCCGAAAGGCAATGTGCGGCGGTGGGCGGATCGTTGAGGGACGTTCTGCCGCCCAACATGGTCGGTCAGACAAGGGGGCGCAGCGCAGAGCGCGGAAACTTGCAGAGAATCGCCGAACTGGCCTGCGAGATGCGGGGCAAGTGCCTTGGATCAAATGCCGGTTGGACTGCCGCCCCCAAGAGATGCGGGGTTTGCAGGTACAATAAATGCTCCTTCCCAGACCTGTGAGCCGGGGTTTGTCCCGCCGATGGAGACGGGGAAAACCACGCAGGGGGGCAAGAGGCCGAGCATGCAATCCATTGCTGACAACGTCTATGTCGAAGATCAGTACCTTGGCGTAACGCTGGGAGTCGTGCGGGCGCCGCGAGGCTTGATCGAGATCGATGCCCCGCCTGCCCCGGAGGACAGTCGATCCTGGCGAGCGGCCCTGATGAGCCTGAACGGCGGCTCGGAGAGGGTATTGCTGATCCTAGATGCGCACCCCGACCGGACCCTGGGAGCGCGGGCGATGGAATGCACGGTGATCGCGCAGGAGCAGACGGCACAGGTATTCCGAACTCGACCAACCACCTTTAAGGCCCAAGGGACCGAAACCGGCGCCGACTGGGAAACCATCCCCGGGCTGGGGACCGTCCGCTGGGCTGCGCCGGAGATATCTTTTGGCGTGCGACTGGGACTCCACTGGGATGACAGCCCGGTGGCGCTGGAACATCATCCCGGACCTACGTCGGGGGCGATGTGGGTGATCCTGCAAGAGCAGAAGGTGGTCTTTGTGGGTGACCTCGTGGCAAAGAACCAGCCGCCGTTCCTGGCGCACGCGGACCTACCGGCGTGGATCGAGGGGCTCAATGAATTGATGAGTCCGGCGTACCGGGGCTTCACTGTGGTCAGCGGCCGAGGTGGCACGGTATCGGCAGCCACGATGCGGGCCCAGGCGGAACTCATAAAGAGACTGCACGATCGGCTGGAGAAACTGGCGCGCCGGGGAAGCTCGCCCGATGCGGCTGAAAAGCTGGCGGAGACGTTTGCAGGCGGATTCAGGGCTTCGGCATCGAAGCACAAGCAATTCGCGCAGCGCCTGCGGTATGGATTGCGGCACTACTATGCCCGCCAGTACAAGACGGGGATGTACGCCGAGGAATGATGACCGACCGCGTTGCCCCGCTGTTTGAGCTTGTGCGCGGCAATGTAGTCGAATCGATGCACTATGGCGCGGTGGCCGTGGCTGACGCCCGCGGCAACCTCTTGTATTCACTGGGCGACCCTCATACGGTCGCCTTTTTGCGCTCCTCGGCGAAGCCTTTTCAGGCCCTCCCCTTTTTCGAACACGGAGCCCATGAGGCCCTGGCGTTGAGCGCCGAGGAGCAAGCGCTGTTGTGCTCTTCACACCAAGGATCGGATGAACACGTTCTCGTGGCGCAGCGCATCCAGGCCAAAGCAGGTCTGCGAGAGAGCGACCTGCAGTGTGGAGTGCACATGCCCGAGGACGCGGCGGCCTACCGGTCACTGATGGGGCGGGGCCTGGCCCCCACCCCAAACCGCAACAACTGCTCCGGGAAGCACAGTGGAATGCTGGCGCTGGCGAAGCTACGGGGCCTGCCTTTGGACAACTATCTCGAGATCCGCCACCCGATACAGCAGGACATCCTGACGACGATTTCGGAGATGAGCGGGTGTGCCCGGGACAGCATCGAGATCGGGATCGACGGATGCAGCGCTCCGACCTTCGCCATGCCCCTATACAATGCGGCGCTGGCCATGGCGCGGCTGTGCGATCCGCGCGAGCTCCGCGAAAGGCGGCAGCAGGCAGCCCGCAGCATCACGTCTGCCATGATCAGCCAAGCCGAGATGATCAGCGGCCCGCAGGAGTTCGACTGCGGCCTGATGCGCGCTGTGGATGGCAAGATGGTGAGCAAACGGGGTGCCGAAGGGTATCATGCGGTCGGCATCATGGCTGGCGTGCTTTCCAAGGGCTCGCCGGGCGTGGGAGTGGCGCTCAAGGTATCAGACGGGGACATGCCCTTCCGGACTATCGAGGGCCATGCCCGCAACCGGGTACGGCCGGCGGTGATGCTAGAGATCCTACGGCAGATTGGCGCGCTCGGTCCAGCCGAGATCGAGCGGCTGGCGGTGTTCGGCCCGGAGTTGGCCTTGCGAAATCACCGGGGTAGCATCACGGGCAGATCAAGGCCGGTGTTCGACCTGGTCAAGGAAAGCTAGCG
>DATIPW010000093.1:0-17505 GCA_035471605.1 Anaerolineales bacterium
GAAACTCCCCGTCTCCGCCATTCTCAGCAGGCCCCGGCAAAAACGCGAACTGGCCAGCGCGCTGGCTGACATGGGCAAGCGGCTTGATCGCCTTGAGGCTCGCATCGAAGCTTCTTTGAAAGCCGCGCAAGCCGCCAAGGAGGACCTAAGAGGGGAGGAGACGCGACTTGAGAATCTCCGCAGGCAGATGTTGGACCGCCAGGCTGCCGAGCACGACGCGCAACTGGGCATTGACAGACAACGACGCCTCTTGGAATGGCACAGTAGTCAACTCCAATCTCTGGTCCAGGAACAATCGACGGCCCGGGGCCAGCAACAGGATCTGGAGGCGACAATCGCCGCGCAGGAGCAGCAGGCAGAGGCGACGCGTGGCGAGCTGGCAAGTCTTGGAGATAGGCTCGACCGGCAAAGCTTGGATGACGCGCAAGAGCTGGCGGCCTACTGGACGACACGCGCAGCGGTGACACAGCAGGCTGCCGAGGCGGCACGCCTGCGGCTAGTCGAGCACGCGACTACGCTTGAGAAGCTCTCAAGGCAGGCCGTGGAGATGCAGGAGCGATTGGAGCAGGAGGCTTCGGCGCTGAGGCAGCTTAATCTGGAGCGCGCTGACCTCATGGATCGCGAGCAGAAGCTTCAACAGAACGCCTCATCGCTGCAGGAACGTATTGCACCGGCGGAGCTACAGCTGGAGAACCTGCAGCGAGAGCAGGCCGCCCTCGACGAGGCAGAAGCGACTGCGCAGCGCAGCTCGACCAGTGCTGATCGGACACTTGCCCAATTCGAAATCGACCAAGTGCGACGTCAGGAGGCGCTTGAGTCCCTGCGAGCACGGATCCTGGATGACTTCGGCTTAGTGTCTTTTGAGTATGCGGCCAGTGTTGGAGGACCGGTTCCGCTGCCATTTGAAGGTCTCGTGGAGCAGCTTCGCGTGGTTCCCGAGTTGGCCCCGGATCTTGAGGATCAACTGAATCAGCGGCGTGCCCGCCTGCGACGGCTGGGCCCCATCAATCCCGAGGCAGCTGCGGACTATGAGGCCGAGTCCTCTCGCTATTCATTCCTGACTGCGCAGGTGCGCGACCTGCGCCAGGCAGAAGCAGATCTACGCCAAGTCATTTCCGAGCTCGATGAGTTGACCCGCCAGGAGTTCTCACGAACGTACGCCGCAGTTGACAAGCAGTTCAGATCTATCTTCACGAGGTTGTTTGGAGGTGGATCTGCCCATCTCTCTCTGACCGACCCAGACAATCTTGTTGAGACGGGAATCGAGATCGAGGCGCGCCTTCCCGGACGCCGCGAGCAGGGGCTTTCACTGCTTTCAGGAGGGGAGAGGAGTCTGACGGCCATCGCTCTCGTATTCGCTCTCCTAAAGGTATCGCCCACCCCTGTTTGCGTCCTGGATGAAGTGGATGCGATGCTGGACGAGTCCAACGTCGGACGCTTCCGTGACCTGCTGGCCGAGCTCAGCCAGGATACGCAGTTCATCGTCATCACTCACAACCGCAACACGGTGCAGGCCGCCGATTTCATCTACGGGGTCACCATGGGGCGCGACTCCACAAGCCAGGTCATCAGCCTGCGTCTTGACCAGGTTAGTGAAGAGATGCTGGGCTCCGACCGCCGCTAGCACCCCTGCTTGCCTGCCGGCAATAACAGCAAGACCGCCGCCCGGGGGCGGCGGTCTTGCTGCTATTGTGGAGTGCTGTTGAGAGCTGGCTCGGTGGGAACGATCGACTGCCAGTTGTCTTGGATCACGACGCCGTACTTGACTCGAGCGTCTGCCAGCCAGGCATCAAAAGCTGCCTGCCGGGCCCGCTGGTACGCAGCGGCGTCCAGGGTCACATCTCCACGTGCAAGAACCTGGATGATGTGATAGCCGAACTGCGTCTTGACCGGCGCACCAAGTTCCCCGACCTTTTGGCTGAAGGCAGCGTTCTCGAACTCAGGCACCATCGCGCCTCTCCCAAACCAGCCAAGATCTCCACCCCTGTCCTTGTTGCTGCTGTCTGTCGAGGTCTCGGCCGCGATCTTGGCGAAGTCCTCTCCCTGTTCGAGTCGGCGGCGCACGACCTCCGCCAAGGCCTCGTCCGGCACCAGAATATGTCTTGCCCACACTTGCTCCTGCGTGTGCGGCACATCCCTGGCAATATCGGTCAAGAGCTGATTTCGCAGGAGGTCAACTTCATAGAGTTGCCGAAGTTGCTCTTCGGTTAGGCCCTGTTCTCCCAGCGCATTGACACTGTTCCGGTAGGCGTCCTCGTAGCCCTGCAGGGTCATGGGTGTCGCCGTCGGCAGTGAGGTGGGGCTGGGCTCGACTGTGGGCGTGGGAGACACAGAGACGATCATCGTCGGCGACCCCAGAGCACCAGGGGTCGAGGTCGGCTGGGACGTGGCGGTCGGGAAAGCTGTCGGGGTTGGTGTGATTGTGACCAACGCCAATGACTCCGGCGAGAGAGTGGGTGGCAGCACCGGCGTGGGAGTAGCGGAGGGTGTTGGAGTCCCGAGAGGATAGTATTGGTAGGAAGCCTCGATTGCCTGTTCAACTTCACTGGCAGATGCCGCCAGGCCCCTGGCAGCCGCTTCCTTCCGCACCAACTCCTCCTCGATCATTCTGTCAAGGACTGTCTGTCCGATCGAAACGGGGGAGTCGAGCTGCGAGATCAGTTGCTGTTTCTGCGCGCTCAGATCCACTCCCAAGAACTGTTGGTATTGCTCGTAGAGTTGTACTTCGCTGATGAGGCGGCTGCGTTCCATCCGGACGCGTGCCTGCCAATCCTTCACGGGGATTGCAGCCCCATCCACCTCCGCAATGGGACGACGCGGCTGCAGGTATGTCATGTCGAGAATGCCGTAGCCCAGCAGTCCGACGACGATCACTAGGATGGCGCTGAATCCGCCCAGGATGTAGCGCGTCTGCCGTCGCTCGCGCTCCAGTCGAGCGATGTGCTTCCTGGACGGGACAACGGCTTTCTGCTCGCGTGCGTTTGCCATACCGAATCTGACCTCGCCTCATGATCATCGGGCGGATTCGCGGTCGAGCCGGCCGCCCCCGATATCAGCGCGGCCCCTCCTCCCTTCGTCCACCTGAGAAGGGAAGCAGCGCAATGTGTCTGGCGCGCTTTATGGCCCCCGCCAGCACCCGTTGGTGGCGAGCGCATGTTCCGGTTTGCCTGCGCGGACGAATCTTCCCATCATCGGCAATGAAACGCCGTAGCATGTCGGCCTTCTTGTAGTCAATGCTGATAGTCTTGTCAGCGCAGAACTGGCACGTCTTCGGGCGGCCGAAGAATCTCCGCTCCCCGGGCCCTGCGCCTTCCGACCCTGAATCACTTGTTCTTTGCACTGCCATTCCATTTCTCCCAATTGCTAGAACGGGAACTCCTCGTCACCCGCCGTTTCGCTTTCCGCTCCGGCGGCCTGCTCATCGGCCCCCTGCCCGGCCTCGCGCCGCTCGCCCAGCATCATCATCTCGTTTGCCACGATTTCGACACTGGTATGCTTCTGACCTTCCTTGTCGTCCCAGCGGCGGGTCTGCAGCCGGCCCTCGATGTAGACCTGCTGTCCCTTGCTCAGATACTGCTTGCAGATTTCCGCCAGATTTCCCCAGGCAACGATATTGAACCACTCTGTTTCTGAATGCCGTTCTCCATCCGCCGTGTTCCAAGACCGGCTCACTGCCAGTGAGAAGGTTGTCACCGGCCTGCCTGAGGGGGTGTAGCGCATCTCCGGATCTCTGCCAAGGTGTCCGATCACCATTACCTTGTTGAGACCTCGACTCATACGAACCTCCTTGCCGATCTTGGGCCGCTACGGCGCGCCCTTGCGCGCCACCGCAGACGGCCTGCGTGCAGTGTGGGTTGGGGCGTGCCGGGTCGCATGGCTCGGGCCCGTTGCCATGAACCGGTGCGCTAGGTCACCAGTGTGAGCATGTGTCGCATGATCGTTTCGGTGTAGCGCAGATTCTTCTCCAATCCCGAAGTTGTCGATGGCGGCATGGTCAGATTGAAGAGCACGTAGTTGGCCTCGCGCTGCTTGCGAATGCTGTAGGCCATGCGGCGCTTGCCCCACATGTCCACCTTGTCGGCAGTTCCGCTGGAATCTGCGACCCAGCCCTTGACGCGATCTATGATCCCGTTGACCGCCGTCTCGTCCAGATCCGGCTGGATCAGGCAAACCAATTCATACTTACGCATGGGAATTCCTCCTTTCCATGGGTTTGCTCCGTTCAAGGCCGTGGGCCAGGACGGAGCGGAAAGGCACGTGAGACAACGCACCCTGCTGCGAACCAGGAGTTTACCACAGAACCAAGCACTGGTGGGACCGCAGTCCCGGGCCGGCTATCGCAAATAGATGGGATTGCTGAAAATCCAGGCCCGGCGTCGTCCCAGGAATCTGCGATACGCCTCGATCCGATACGTCCCCCGCTCCAGCGCCAGGTGGGTCAGAGCCTGTCCGTGCTTGATCACCTTTGTGGCTTGGCCGTCCTTGACCAACCGGAGCTCGCAGAAGTCAGGTGCCCGGGCGTGCAGCGCGACCCCGCCGCGGGCCGCAATCTGCCCGCCCATGCTTGCCTGGCCATTTGCCCCATGAGCCGCGAATCGAAAGCCGCGCGTCGGGCCAGGCAGGTCGTATCCGATGAAGCACTGGCCGGCAGCCAACGCCGCGTAGAATGACTTTGCATCTGTTTCGACGCGGCCGGTCAGGGGCTGGTCCATCAAGACGTGAGTATTGACGGCGCGAAAGTGGTAGTCATATCGAAAAACCGTCCTCCGCAGCGGTCCAAGGCGCATGTGCAATGCGTGTGCATCAGATCCCCCAATGGCCACAACTGGTCCGTCCCTCAGCAATTCATCCCAGCGGGAAAGGGTTGCGGGGAGCGGGCCACGAGCAAGGAAGGCCGGAAAAAAGGCATAGAATATGCCATGCATTCGGGTGCGGACCAGCGCCTTCAGCTCACTGAGCCCGTTCCACAGCTCCAAGCCCGTGAATCCGCGAATTGACCAGTTCTCCCACGAGATATCGGCCTCCCCAAAAGCCGGCAAAGCCGGATCGACGGGATGAGCCAGGAAAGACAGCCCGCCGGCGCGCTTCGACGCAGCAAGCAACGCTTCCACATCCTCGCCGTAGCCCGCAAGCTCCTGATCGGCCCCAAGGACCAGAAGATGGTTCTTCTGAGGCAGCCGGCCGCGATCATGAATCTCTTCGCCGAGCAGCATCAGTACACGCCTGCCGTTTTGGCGTGCATAGCGCTCGAGTCCCTCAATCTTGATGTTGTGGTCCGTGATAATCACGGCATCCAAGCCGCATCGAATGGCAGCCTCCGCAATATCTGCATGGCTCACCGTTCCATCTGAATAGCGTGTATGCATGTGCAGATTGACCACAATTTCGTGCATCTACGCTCCTCGCTGCCTTGGTTGACGAGTTACGCCGGGGACAGGTATAATTCGCCCGGTCGTACTATGGAGGCTAGTGCATGACAACCTTTCTGGATGTCGCGTTGATTATAGTGGCCGCCGCCCTGATCCTGAGCGTCATTTTGCAGAGCAAAGGCGCCGGGCTTGGCGGCCTGACCGGATCGGATGCCAGCAGTGTGTTTACCGCACGAAGAGGAATCGAGCGGGTGCTTTTCTGGGTGACGATTGTCTTGAGTGTGCTGTTCTTCATCCTGGCGGTTGCCGAGATTATTGCGCGGCGCTAGGCGGTGTCCTGCGCCCGGCTGGAGGCGACGTGGCCCAAGGTTGTAGCATGGGCGCGGTCGCTTGAAGTGTCTCCCAGTACGGCATCTCAATTGCATACCCCCTGATGAAAAGACTCCGGTGGCAGATCCTGGTAGTTGTGGCGACGCTTGTCGTTGTCATGTTGCTGCTGCTCAGCCAGCAGCCGGTCCTCGTGCCGGTGCTGCCGGAGGCGGCGCCCGGCGGCGTCCATACCGAAGCCCTGGTCGGTGCCCTGGGTCGCCTGAATCCTCTTCTCGACTGGAACAATTCCGCCGACCGGGATGCAGACCGGCTCCTATTCAGCGGCCTGGTCAAGTTTGACTCTCGAGGCTTGCCGCAGCCCGACTTGGCCGAATCGTGGGGGGTATCCGCTGATGGCACCATCTACAACTTCACGCTGCGGCCGAACGCCATGTGGCATGATGGGGTGGCGGTGACGAGCGACGACGTCATCTTCACTATTGAACTCATTCGTTCCAGTTCGCTCCTACCGGCCGATATCAAGGATCTGTGGAGTCAGGTGGAGGCAAGACAGCTCGACGAACGGAATTTGAAGATTACACTGCCCGAGCCCTACGCGCCCTTCTTGGACTACGCTACCTTTGGAATTCTGCCCCGGCACATTCTTGGATCCACACCCCCGGAGCAGTTGGAAAGCGCCGAGTTCAATATCGATCCGGTCGGCACCGGCCCTTACAAGTTTGATCACTTGATTGTGGAAGCGGGCCGGATTGCCGGAATCGTGCTAGCCGCGAATCAGGACTACTACTTGCCGGCGCCTTTCATTCAGCAGGTCGTCTTTCGCTACTACTCCGATTCCCAAAGCGCTTTCGAAGCCTACGAACAAGGGGAGGTTCTGGGTGTGGGTGAGATCTCGCAGAACGAGCTGTCCAGGGCGCTTCAAGACCCTCAGCTTGCTGTCTACACGGGCTACCTGCCGCAGATGAGTATCGTCCTCCTCAACACCAAAAGCCAGGATGCTCCGTTTCTTGGAAACGCCAATGTCCGCCGGGGACTCTTGCTCGGCCTGAATCGCAGCTACCTGGTCTCCACTGTGTTGCAAGGCCAGGCCGTCGTGGCTGATGGACCCATCTTTCCCGGCTCCTGGGCTCGCTACGATGGGATCGAGCGGCTGAGATATGACCCCGAGGCCGCCGTTCGGCTACTGAAAGAAGAGGGCTACGTGATTCCGGCAACGGGCGGCACGATCCGGGCCAAGGACAACCTGGCTTTGGATTTCGTGCTGCTCCACCCTGACGACGCCTTGCATACTCAGATTGCCCAGGCTATTCAGCAGCAATGGGGGCTGATCGGCGTCCAAGTCAACCTGCAGGCAGCTCCGTATGACCAGATGGTGCCCACCTACTTGGGTCCCCGGGTCTACGACGCGGCCCTCGTCGACATCAACATTGCCCGAACCCCAGATCCGGATCCGTATCCCTTCTGGCACCAGGCCGAAGCCACCGGTGGACAAAACTACTCCCAGTGGGACAATCGAGCTGCCAGTGAGTACTTGGAACAGGCGCGCACGGAAACTGACTTCACCGTGCGGACGCGCCACTACCGCAATTTTCAGGTGATATTCGAAAAAGAACTTCCGTCGCTTCCCCTATACTATCCGGTGTTCAGCTATGGGGTGGACGCGCAGGTGCGAGGCGTTCAATTGGCATCCCTCTACGACCGAAGCGACCGATTTCGCGACATCAGCCAATGGTACTTGGTTACTCGGCGCACTCTGCAGCAGACGGCGGAGCCCACGGCAAGCCCATAGGGTGCCCCGCCGGCTGACTCCCCGATTGGTGCAATGAAGAATCCAGGAGCGACAATGATCGATGCAGCTCTTTCGTACGCGCGCCAGAACCACCAGCGTTTCCTGGCCGAGTTGCAGGAGCTCCTGTCCATACCGTCCATCTCCACGGATCCAGCGCACCGGGCAGACATGCATCGCGCTGCGGAGTGGATTGGGGAACAACTTCGAATGCTCGGGATGGGCAACGTGCAAATCATGCCAACCGGCGGACACCCGGCGATCTACGGGGAGCGGCTGGAGGCCGGGGCCTCCGCTCCAACGGTGCTTGTCTATGGTCACTATGATGTTCAGCCGCCAGATCCCCTCGAATTGTGGATGAGCGATCCGTTTCATGCTGAGGTGCGAGGGGAAAATCTGTACGGGCGCGGATCTGCGGACATGAAAGGTCAGGTTCTGGCGTGCCTCAAGGCGGTGGAAGCCATCGTTCGAACCCATCGCTTGCCCGTCAATATCAAGTGGCTCATTGAGGGGGAAGAGGAGATTGGATCCGAGCACTTGGACGGTTTCATCAAGCAGAACAAGGAATTGCTCGCCAGCGATTTCTGCCTGAATGCGGATGCGGGCATGCTCAGCGCAGACGAACCCTCCATCACCACAGGACTTCGCGGATTGGCCTACTTCGAGCTCCGCGTCCATGGACCGACCAAGGATCTTCACTCAGGCCTCTTTGGGGGCATCATACATAATCCAGCCCAGGTTTTGGCTGAATTGATTGCCGGCATGCACGATCGAACCGGGCGCGTCACATTGCCGGGGTTCTACGCCAAAGTTCGCCGGCTGGCTGCCGGTGAGCGCCGGGAGTTCGCCCGGCTGCCGCTCACGAAGAAGATGTACCTGCAGCAAACAGGGGTTCCCGAGCTGTGGGGCGAGCCCAACTTCACCCCGCCCGAGCGCCTGGGTGCCAGGCCCACTCTGGAGGTTAACGGCCTGCTGTCCGGCTTCACTGGTACGGGCTCCAAGACGGTGCTTCCGGCCTGGGCCATGGCGAAGATCTCCTGCCGGCTCGTGCCGGACCAGACTGAGGCCGACACCACCCAACAGCTGCGCGCCTATCTTGGGCAACGCGCGCCAAAGGACGTCCGCTGGGATCTAAAGTACCTGCATGGAGCGAGGCCGGCACTTGTCAATACGGATAATCCTGGAATCAGGGCGATGAGCGCAGCGCTGAAAGATGTCTGGGGCAAGGCCCCGCATTTCCTGCGCGAAGGGGGCACGATCGGAGTTGTGGCCCAGCTGCAGCGCCACCTTGGACTGGAATCAGTCCTTTTCGGCTTTGCGCTCCCCGAGAGCGACGCGCACTCCCCGAATGAGAAACTCCATCTGCCCACGTGGCAGCGGGGCATCGAAGCGCTGATCCGATTCTTTTATCATCTGGAGTAGCATGGAAGATCGCATAATTGCCTACGGTGGTCAGGCTGTGATTGAAGGCGTTATGATGCGCGGCCGTGTGGCCATGGCAGTTGCCATGCGCTCACCCGATGGTCGCGTCGTGCTCCACAAGGAGCGCTTGACCGGCCTGTACCGCTCGCGCCTGACGCGGGTCCCATTCGTGCGCGGCATCATATTGCTGTGGGATGCCTTGGGGCTTGGCCTGCGGGCACTTACGATCGCGGCCAACACGCAGAGTGGAGAAGACGAGAAGCTGGAAGGCCCGGCCTTATACCTGACCTTGGGGTTGGCCCTGGTATTCGGGATCGGCCTCTTCTTTCTGCTGCCGGCCTCCGTGGGCGCCCTTTCCGAGCACTACCTCGGCTGGAACGCCTGGTGGAGCAATGTGCTGGAGGGCCTGTTACGGCTTCTCCTGTTGATCGGGTACATCTGGGGCATTGGCCGCCTGCCTGAGATCCAACGCGTCTTTGCCTACCATGGGGCGGAACACAAGACGATCAATGCCTACGAGTCCGGTGCTGAGCTCACTCCCAGTAGTGTCGCGACTTTCTCCCTGCAGCACCCGCGGTGCGGAACGGCCTTCCTCCTCACGCTGGTTCTGTTCTCAGTGCTCCTGTTCAGCGCTCTCGGTCCGCTCCCCTGGATGTGGCGGTTGGCCAGCCGCATCGTCCTGATACCGGTGCTGGCCGGTCTAGCTGTCGAATACATTCGTTGGACGGCAAATCACCTGCACCGACCCGTTGTGCGCTGGCTTGTCCGACCGAATCTGGCCCTCCAGGCTCTCACGACCCGGCAGCCGGATGCTTCCATGCTTGAGGTAGCCATCGAGGCATTCAAGGCGATGCGACACGCCGAAAAAGAATTCGCGACCTGATGTTGTGCTCGGCGTTTCTTTTCGCGCAGGTCTGGCCGTCCTTGGCTTCAGGGCGGCCCTAGGAACACCGTGCCCATGGCAGCTCCCAGGCGGCGATGGTTGGCCCCAAGTTTGATTGCGTTCCTGACGCTGGTCTGCGTCGTTGCGGGTGCCTCACACTATGCGCGCGGGCGGCCCCTCCCGGTGCCGTCTCGGGAGCAACTCTTTCCTGGCGTTCAGTATGTGCGCGACGTCCACGTTCGCCCCCGTCCCATCGTTGTCCATTGGGTGAAGATCGATATGCGGACGCCCGGCCTGCGTTTTCTGGTCACTCCTGCCGATGACCGCGGCAGCGATCTGCCGTTGAGGGCACGTACAACCAGTGAATTTCTCAAGGAGTTCGATGTGCAAGTCGCCATCAATGGCGACGGTTTTTCCCCCTGGTGGTCGCGCAGCCTTGCCGACTACTATCCGCATTCCGGCGACCGGGTTCGTCCACGCGGCAACGCCGCCTCGCGCGGTCGCGGGTACTGGTCAAGTTCGGAGCCGTTTCCCACGCTCTACATTAATTCGCGCAACCGGATCAGCCTGCAGGCGCCAGCCAAGCCCTTCAACGCCATTTCCGGAGAGACGCTGCTGGCGATGGGAGGTCAGCCAACCCCTGACCTGGATGCTGTGGAACTTCATCCTCGCTCGGCCGTGGGATATTCGCGCAACGGCCGCTATCTGTATCTGGTAGTCGTGGATGGGCGACAGCCCTTCTACAGCCTGGGAATGACCCTGGCAGAACTGGCTGATTTTATGATCGCCATCGGTGCCCGGGATGCCATGAACCTGGATGGAGGTGGCTCCTCCACGCTGGTCGTCGAGACCCGCGCCGGTCAGCCGAGAATTCTGAATTCGCCGATCGACAACTACATTCCGGGTCGAGAACGGCCCGTCGCCAATCATCTCGGGATTACTGTCCGGCGCTAGCAAGATTGTGCCGGCGCACCTAGAGCTGGACTTCGCCTGCTTGCCCAAGAGGGAAATCCGGCGCCTCGACGTCGCCGGGCTCTCCATCCATGGCTGTGGCTGGGCCCGCTCGTTCGCCGCGATCGCAGAGGCTGCGGTAGACGCAGTAGCGGCAATGCACCTGCACTTCAGTAAGGGGGAAGGCGCGCGCCTGCTCCAGTTCCGCCACCAGCCCCTCTAGCGCTGCTGCATCACGCGTGAACTGCTGCCCATCATAGGAAAACACCGCCGGGTCAGCTGGGAATTCCGCGAACCAGTAGGTCATGGAGATGTCGGCAGGCCGAAAGGCACGCCCTCCGTTGAGTTCGGCGCCGGCCAAGACGAGCACCGCTCTGTAGATCCTGGTCTGCAGGCGAGAGGCGAGCCATTCGCTCTTGGGTCGGCGGCCGAAAGCCTTCCAGTCGTAGATCAGGGCTTTCCCATCTCGCATGGCCAGCAGATCGTACTTGCAGATCAGGCGATGCCTGCCGAGGCGGATTCCGAGGATCTCCTCAGCATGAAGGTCGTGGCCCTCGAGCCTCGGTCCCTGGGTCAGGTAGTTCTGCCACCAGCGTCCAACGTTCCCAGTCGTCGCCAAGGTTGCCAGGCGCTCCCGCGGAACTCCCAGCAGATCCTGCTGAACCATTCGGTGAAACAACACGGCCTCCCGTTGCCGGGCCTCCATCTCGGACGTCGGCTCAGCCTCCACCGCGGGCCACGTCATCTCGTCCAGGTAGCGCAGTTGGAACCTCCTAGGGCAATCCAAGTAATCCTGCAACGATGATTGGCTGAAAATGAATGTCTGCCCGATGAGTGACTGGGCGGTATGGGTGTGTGATCTCATCAGATCACTTGCTCTGCCTCTTGCCCTGGGCGGCGGCCAGCGCAATCGCCCCGAGCACGCCGCTGCGCGAGCCCAGCGCCGGCGCAACAATGTAACGATCTATCTCGTCGCCCACTGCGGGGTGACGGACATACCCGGCGAGCAGCCGCACTACATGCTGCTTGACGCGGGCAAGCAGGAATTCTCGCTGCATGATCCCGCCGCCCAGGATGATCCTCTGCGGGGAATTGACCAGAATGTAGGTTGAAACTGCAGCCGCGATGTAGCCAGCCTCCAAATCCCAGAATGGATCTGCCCCACTGAGCTCCTCACCCCTCCTGCCGAACCGGGCCTGGATGGCCGGGCCACTTGCCAGGCCTTCCAGGCAATCCCCGTGGTAGGGGCACGAGCCGGGAAAAGGATCCCGCTCGCGATCATGCGGCACCCCAATATGCCCCATTTCCGGATGCTGCAATCCATGCAGCGGCTGGCCATCAACGATGTACCCTCCCCCAATGCCGGTCCCGATCGTGAGGTAAAGGGATGTGTCCGTTCCGCGAGAGGCACCCCAGGTGTACTCCCCGAGGGCGGCGGCATTCACATCAGTGTCAAACGCAATCTCGACTGACAGGGCCCTGCGAAGGGTGCCTACGAAATCTGTATTCTGCCATCCCGGTTTCGGGGTCGACGTAATGTATCCATATGTTGGGGAGGCCTGCTGCAGGTCACACGGCCCGAAACAACCCACGCCCACAACCTCGATCTGCCCTGCGCGGCAGAAAGGTTCAAAGAAATCTGCCACCTGCCCCAGAGTAACCGCTGGAGTGGTAGTGGCAAAAACGGCGTCAGCAATGCTCTCGGCCGCGCCGCGCCCCACGCTGCAAATGAACTTGGTGCCGCCTGCCTCGACTCCCCCGTAGAGATGATCCCCGGCCATTGTGCGATTCTAGCATGCCACCCTTGAAGCGTCCCGCTTCTGTTCAGCCCCGCTGCTTGATGCAGCCCGGGCCTGCCTGAAAAATCAACCAGCCCATCGCCGCGTTGGCTCCGGCTCATTTCAGGGCGCCACGCCGCACATATGCGCCGAAATCTCCCAGAGCTTGCGCGCCGCCTGCGGGTCGGTTGCCCGCTCGCTTGGCCGAATGGGCTTCGCGTTTCTCCAGTAGATTTCATGCGATGTCTGGATGCTTGACTCTGTGGCTAGGAAGACGACGCCTTGCGCAGACCGAATCGGGCTCACGCCCGAGCGGCGCCGAACCGCCCAGACCAGGTGTGCAAGGAGAGCGCCGCTCTTGAATCCGATTTCCGTATTCACCAGTCCAGGATCGGCTGCAAATGCACGGGTGCCTGACTCCGGGCCCAGTCGCCGATTCAATTCAACGGTAAAAAGGATGTTTGCCAGTTTGGTGAGGCAGTACGCTCTCAGCGGGTGGTAGTGGTACAGCAGCTGAATGTCTTGCCAATCCAGTCTGCCATGTCGATGGGACTCGGAGCTTAGGGTGACCACCCTGGCTGCCGGAGCGGTGCGCAGCCTGGGTAGGAGCAGCGAAGTCAGCAGGAAGGCGGCCAGGTGATTAACCGCCCATTGCAGGTCAAACCCCTCCGGCGTACGTATCTGCCAGAAGGGCACGATGGCTGCGTTGTTTATCAGTGCGGCGAGACGCCTATCCGTCGCCCGGTCGAGAGCTGCATTCACCTCTTGGGCCACTCGTCGCACCTCAGACTGGGCGGCGAGATCCGCCGTGATGAAGGTCACATCTCCGGATCGGCCGTGCGGAGATCGAAGATGATTCTCCGCGCTGCGACAGCGGTCAGGCGAGCGACCCACGCCGATGACGGTTGCGCCGCGTTCCAGCAACAGATGGGCGGTGGCATATCCGATGCCTGAGGTGGCCCCAGTGATCACGTAGGCTTGGCCTTCAAGCGAAGTGTTCATGCCGCAACTGTCCAATTCGGCACCGGCAGTCTCCGCAACGTCGTACTTGGCGTCATGGCATCATACCGCCGACTTGGCTTCTGGAGGCCCGGGTGGGGAAAGTCTGTGAATGTCCCAAGCCGTGCGAGGGTCGCAGGCTAGATGCCGCGCAGCGAGCTGGGGTGCGCAGAGGCCCACCAATCTTGCAGCGCCACGAGGGCAGGGGCGGGCCGCGCATCACCTCGGCGACCCCTATTCCAGGTCAATATCAATTCCTTGCGGGCTCGCGTTATTCCCACATACAGCAGTCGAAGTCGCTCCCTGGCGTACTCCAACCGGGCAGCGCGAGTGCTAGCACCCTCTTGATAGTACTGCCACTCTGAAGTTGAGAACGCCGCATGCAGTTGTGCAAGCGCCTCAGCCTCCAAGTTCAGGCCGTCGCGAATGAACCATTTTTCGGAGCGAAAGCGGTCACCCGTTTCCGCGCCCGGGAAATCATAGTCGTTCACCGAAATCAGGTAGACCCGATCCCATTCCAGCCCCTTGGCCTTGTGCATCGTTGTCACCACGACTTCGCCCCTGTGCTGATCTGGCTCAAAGCCCGTGTCGTCAGCAGAGAATCCCAGGAATTTGCGTTCGTTGCGGGCAATCTGATTGAGCTGCGGCACAAGCTCCGGAAGGCGCCATCCCGGATTTTGCGCCGCCATCTGAACCAAGACGAGGCCCAGCTTGTGCGCCAAGGCCAAGTCTGTGGCCGAGGTGAAGATTTCCTGTGCGATTGTCTGTATGAGTTGATCAATCGGAAGCATGCTGGCCGACTGCCAACGAGCGACCACTTCGCGGAAGTGCTCCAACTCGACCTTCGCCGCCTCCGAGTCGCCGGCGAGGTTACCCGCGACGGAAGCGCTCCCCGCCAGCGCCTGCTCCTGTGCTCCCTCTGCACCGGCCTGAGATGGGAGCGGCGCAAGGTAGGCTTCCACCTGCCGCAAACCGGCGAGGGACAGGGCCACTCGGTCGCTCAGGGATCCAAGTTGCTCATTGGATCTCCAGTCGCGGCGATACACGCGATAGGCCTGAGCCAGCTTGCCCGCTTGGCCCGGGTGCGCCAGACAGGTGAGCACATGACTTAGCGCGCCCGCGGCCGCACGGGTGGGAGATGTACTCCGCAGAAGCTCACGGCACGGGACGGCTCGTGCTTGCAGGGCCCGTACCATGTTGGCCGCATGATCATTCGTCGCAGCAAGCACCGCCACCGTGGAATCTCGGTGCGCCGGCAGCCACTCCTGCAATGATTCGGCTACCGCCAGGATCTCCTCCCGCGAGGTGAGTCCGGCGCCGAGGAAGGAAATCCCGCCTGGGTTGTCCGGAGGATTTGGCTGGGGGTCTCCGGGCGGCGTTGGAATGATCAAGGGTCCGCCCAGCGCGGGGCGAACCTCTTCGACAGGATGGTCGATCTGGGTCCATTGGACAAGAAAATTCGCCAGATTCATGATCGCAGGCTGAGAGCGGCCCGACTCGGGCATCGGCACGCTGGAATGCCCGTCGATGAAGTCACGCAGGAGTTGCGGGTTGGCGGTCGTGAACGTCTCGAATATCGCCTGATTGGGATCGCCCACTCGGACCCAGTTCCCGTTTGGGCCTGCAAGCATTGAAAGGATCTCCTGCTGGAGCTGGCTTGAATCCTGCGCCTCGTCTTCCAGAATGAACGGCCAACGAAAACGCAGCGCTTCCAGAAGTTCAGGAGACATAGTCAGCATGTCGGCCGCAAGCCGCACCAAGTCGTCGAAATCCACGGCCCCGCGATAGACCAAAGCCCTCTGGTAGTCCGCGTAGATCTCCCCGCCCATCCGCGCCAGCGGCAGCGACGCTGGTAGCCGCTCGAGAAGATCCCATAGTCCGGCAGGCGACAGCCGCCGATCTTTGGCGGATCTTATGAAACTGGCAGCGATGCCCTCCACGAGCTCGGGCCAGGCTGCGGCTGTGACTTGGCGAAGCCGGGTGGCATCTAGGTCGGACCTCAGGTACAGATCGCGGATATCGGGATGCAGAAGCGCCCAAGAGCGAGCCGCATCGCGGATCATCGCAGAAGAAGCAGTCTCGTCAAGGATGATGAACTGCTTGTCGAGGCCCGCCAGAGGGGGATTCTCGCGGACGATATCATGTGCCAGACCGTGTAGCGTTCTCACGCGGTATCCCAACCTCGGAATGAGGCCGCGCTGCGCCGCGAAACTCGAGAGGCGTGCCTTGAAGTTCTCGACCGCCGAGTTTACGAGCGTAACGATGAGGATTTCCTGGTCAGCTCCCAGTCGTCCGCTTTCGATCAAATCAGCCGCAAGAGCCGACAGCGTATGGGTTTTGCCAGATCCAGGGACAGCCGCGATGCCCAGCATACCGCCGGCGTACTCCAAGATCCTGCTCTGCGAGGGCCGCGGGCTGAACCGGTCAGTCATCTTTGTAGTTAGGGGCCACAGCCTGCAGCTTCAGGTTGCCTTGGGCCCCGAGTGTCAAGGATGCGCCTGGCACACCCCCGTTATTCCCGCGAGCGGGCAGCGTGCCTGTCCGAACGGCTCCACAGAGCCTGCTGCCGGATCAGTACCACCAACGTGAAGAGGCTGAGCAATGCCGCAGCCTCCAAATTCTGCTGCGGAGCGGACCATAGGAATATCGAGTACGACAGCGTGGAAAGCAGCTGGAACAGCACGGGCAAGTACCAGAGCGGGGGCACCATGAAAGCGAGTATCAACGACAGGGTATCCGCTGGATAGTAATATCGCTCGCGCATAGTCGGCAGGAAGAAGGGGACCAGCGTGACGCACACCAGTGCGAGAAGCGTGACTGTTGGCACGTCCCTTCTCTTGGTTGTGCGCCAGCTGACGTAGACCCACGTCAGAAAGATGCCGATCGCGCCCAGTGCCGCCGGCCATATCAACCAAGTGTGCGCCGATCGGGGCACGAATACGTACAGACTGGCAGCATTGTGGGTGAGCGCCTTTCCAGCGCCCGCCTGGTTGACGTACACGGTGAAGACCTCCAGCCATGTGCGGCCGAACGCGACTGCAGGCGCCATGCACAAGGCGTAGATCGCAGGAACCAGCAGCAGGTGATACCAGCGAATCCTGCCCCACAACATCATCAACAGCAGGAATGGCGCAAGAAAGATCGCCTGAGGTTTGAAGGCGAATGCCACGGCAAAGGCCGACACCCCAAAGGCAGGGCGCCCCACCATTAGGAGATACAGGCAAGTCAACAGGAAGGCGGTGTACGTGCTATCGGCTTGACCCCAGACCGCGCTGTTGAGTAGCCACGTGGGGCCCGAGAAGAACACCGCGGCTGCCACAAACGGCAAGCTTCCCTGAGGCCGCTGCAACCGCACAATCAGGTACACCATGACCGCCGCATAGACATCGAATACAAGTGCGATGATCTTCACCGTCGTCAGAGGGGCCAGAAAGGATGAGGTTAGGGTGGCCAAGGACAGGAAGTAGAGGTACGGCGGAGTGTAGTTGTAAAAATCCTTGCCGAGACCGACAAGGGGACCATGGCGCTGCAGCTTCGAGTACCAAACCAAGACCCAGTGCTCCATGTCACTGTTGGTCATCCCGCGGGCAAAATAACGGAAACACAGCGAAAAGGCAATCAGCATTACGGCCAGCATCGGCGGCCCGTACCGCAGCAATCTGCTCCAGACGCCCCCCCCCGCCCTCGCAGCAGCCCGCCCCCCGCTTCGATACTGAGGTCTTCGCCTACTCATGCATCACCTGGTCCAGGGCCTGCGCAAGCTCGCCTCGCTGCTCAAAGCCGGACTCGCTGAGCTCGCTGCGGCATAGAAAGATTCCCCGCTCGCAGCGGCGCAGAAGACCGGTGACCAGCCGGACCATTCCATCGATGTTGGCGTCTTCCTCGTCTGAAACGCTCCATCGCATCCCCACGGGCCACCGCCGGCTGAGCACGCGCGTATGCGTCAGAGGTTGGTCGAGCCTCTGATACCAACCGCTGGATCCAGTA
>DATIPW010000094.1:0-11523 GCA_035471605.1 Anaerolineales bacterium
GCACCCATCACGATGCCCAACTCACCGTCCACTACCGTGTCCCTCAGCCCACCTACAGCGCTCACCACAGGAATACAGCCATAGCGCATGGCGATCATCTGCGACAAACCACAGGGCTCGTAGCGAGACGGCATCAAGAGCAAGTCGGCGCCGCCGTAGATCTGTCGAGCCAATGCGTCATCGAACCTAATTTCCACCCTCACTCTATCGGGGAATTCCTTCTGCAGCCGCCTCAGGGCAGTCTCGTGCCTCGGGTGACCAGTTCCGAGCACTACCGCCTGCCAATCGTGATCTCTCAGCCGTCTCAACGCCGGCGCCACGAGGTCGCTGCCCTTCTGCGGATCCAGACGCGCAACCACACCCAGAATGGTCACTTCGGGATTCACCGGCAGATTCAGTCTGGCCTGTAGCGCAGTCTTGTTCAGTGCACGTCGCGTCAGGTTTCGCACATCAAAACTCGCACTCAATGCCGGATCCCGTGCTGGGTTGAATACATCCACATCTATGCCGTTGAGAATGCCTTGCAGCGATTCTCGGCGCTGACGAAGAAATCGCTGCAGCCCAACGCCAAATGCCGCAGTCTGAATCTCAAGAGCATAGGTTGGCGACACTGCAACAATGGCACCAGCCGAGCACAAGCCCAGTGGTAGTGGGCGGCGGCGCCCCCACCGGGGGAGCTTGGCCGTCATCTTATCTTTGCCAGAATCAACGAGATCTCGCGCCAGCGTCGGACCAGTGAAGGCGAGATTGTGCACGGTGAGAACGGATGCAACTCCTGGGAATTCCCCCGCCCGCTGGCGCAGGAGCAACCAGTACACCGCCAGCGCCGTGTGCCAGTCATTTGCATGGAGGATCTGCAACTGCCAATTCAGGACTCTGGGGAGCTCGAGCGCTGCCAGCGAAAAGAAAGCATACTTCTCCCCATCTAGTGAGGCGTCGGACGAATAGACCGAACCACCTTGGGAAATCGGGGATGCATCCAGCAAATATGCTGGCACGCCCTTCAGCTGGGACCTGAAGACGCGCACGGCGACAGATTTCGATCTAAACCGCACAGAGAACGCCCGCAGGAAGCGGATGCCGTGGCGCTCACGCTGGATCATTGAGTGGAATGGCAGGACCAGGCGAACGTCAGGCTTCAGGCCGGCCGTAGTATTGCTTGGCAGTTCTCGAATGGCCCGTGGTAGCGATCCGGCCACATCACCCAGTCCTCCAACCTTGATGAACGGCTCGGCTTCCGCTGCAAGGAACAAGACGCCAAGGCTTTGAGGCACAGAGGCATTCTACAGCAGAACCTGAGGCGCTTGATCCTCATCCTTGGAGTGCGGAGACGACAGGTCGGATGAGCGTGGGTCTGGAGCTAGACTCAATAGCGGCTTCCGAACCCGATTGCCCGAGCACGTTGCACAGAGTGCACTGCTTGTGGGAAAGGCTCCCAAGCAGACGGCAGCAGTCACCAACCGCGCGGCGCAAAACAGTTGGGCGAGCGGCCCCGCCCGGGCCTTGCGGGGCGGTCAAGGATCTAGCCTTCTGCAAAACGGCCCTGGGGCGCTTGGCACGGGAGCCCGACGCCCAACTTATCGGAAGATGTGACATTCTACATGCCGAAAATTACTACGCCCGGGATTATATACAATATACAATGAGTCGCCCCACAGACCGAAAGCTGCGTGGGAAGCCCGGCTCGCGGTGTTTGGACAAGATTTTGACAACGACCGACCGGGGAAATCGACCAGAAGACGGTGGCGCTCGCGATCCCGGGCTGGGAATGAACCGATGACTTCGAAGGTCTCACTCCTTAGACGAATCCCTCTCAAGCAGGAGATCTTCGACGTGTTGCATCAGGACATCCTGTCGGGGCACTACCCCAGTGGCGCGTGGCTGCGCCAAGAGGAGATCTCCAAGCGCCTGGGCGTGAGCATGACCCCTGTCCGGGAGGCCTTGGATCTTCTTGTCTCATCCGGCTTGGCGGAGCGTGTCGCATATCGGGGTGTCCGAATCCTTCAAATGGATGGTCCGGACATCTTGGATGCGTACGAGATGCGATTATTGCTGGAAGCTTCGGCGGCGTGGGCGGCGGCGAAGAACGTCTCGCCTGCCCAACTCGACCAGCTCGAGGCACTTCTTGAAGAAGGCGAAGGCTTGTTCAAGCTGGAGAGCCTGCCTCGGGCACGTGAAGTGAGCAGAAAGCTGCATCTCACGATTGTTGACGCGGGCGGCAACGACCTGCGACTCAGGATCTATCGAGAGGCCCTGCGCGCCTTTCCGGACTGGATGCTCTACGAGCACCTGTACAGAAAGCCGGCGCTTCTTCAGGACAGCCTGCGCGATGAGCAAAAGGAGCATCGGCTGATCGTGGAAGCGCTGGGCGCCAGAGATCCGGATTCGGCCATGCAGCGAGCCATGGAACATGTCGTGGCGCGTGGACATGAGCTTGAGCTGTACCTGGGAATCAGTCGTGCGGACTTGGCGGCTCGCGAGGCCCAGGTCCGGTATTTGTTGCCAGAGCTTGAGGCCCAAACATCCCATCCATGACAGGAGCTACGATGACCGAGGAAATGTTCCGCAAAATGGCACAGAGCATTATCGATGGGGACTCGGACGCTGCCACGGCCCTGGCCACTGAGTCGATCGCTGCCAGCCTGGATCCGCTGGAAGCCATAAGCAAGGGCTTCGTAGCGGGCGTCAACTCGGTGGGCGATGCCTTTGGCCGCGGGGAGGCGTTCCTGCCTGAACTTGTGATGGCGGGCGAAGCCATGAAAGCTGCCGTGGCCATTCTTGATCCTGAACTCAAGAGACGGGGATCGCAGCGGCAGATGTTGGGAAAGATTGTGATTGGCACCGTTGAGGGCGACATTCATGAGATCGGAAAGTCGCTGGTTGCCACAATGCTGGGAGCTTCTGGCTTCGAAGTGTTTGATCTTGGCGTCGATATGCCGGGAGACAAGCTGATCGGCAAGGCACTTGAGGTCAATGCCGATGTTCTGGCGATGAGCGCCCTGCTGACCACCACGATGGTGCGACAGAGAGAGGTCATCGAGGAACTAGAGAAGGAGGGCCTACGCGAGCGCATCAAGGTGATGGTGGGTGGGGCTCCCGTGACCCGGGACTGGGTCACGACCATCCGGGCCGACGGCTACTCGGAAGACGCGATAGGCGCCGTGGCGCTGGCAAAAAAACTACTGGGGCGGTCGTAGCCAGAAAGGGTGGCAGCTGGAACCGCGCGATGGCGCAGGGGCCGCTTCAGGCAACCGAGGCACTGCATGTCAAATCAGATCCAGTCCATCACCGACCCAAGGCTCAAACTGACGATCCTGTCAGACAAGGACGTTCGCAGTATTCATGATGCCACACTTCAGGTCTTGGAACGCGTGGGAGTCAGGTTCCCTTCTCGACGGGCGCTCGAAATCTGGTCAGCAGCGGGAGCGGAAGTGGATTTTGAGCGGATGGTCGTTAGGGCGCGGGGAGACCTGATCGAGTCTGCCTTGAAGCGCTGCCCGCCGGCGTACCGCCTTGCCGCGCGGGACCCAGGGCAGGATCTGCCGCTTGACGGGAACCACGTCTACCTGGCCACCGACGGGTGCGGCGTGGAGGTCATGGACCTGGAAACTGGCAAGCGGCGCACATCTCGATTACAGGACGTGCGGGACATCGCCCGGATCGCGGATGCCACAGATCAGATCGCCTTTCATTGGGTACCGGTCTCGGCTCAGGATGCGCCGGCAGGCACTCGCGGACTTCACGAGCTGAAGGCCATCTGGGAAAACTCTACCAAGCACGTTCAGACTGAAAGCATCTATAGCACCCACGAGGCGCAGGTGGCCATTGAGATGGCTGCCATGATCGCAGGCGGGAGGCAGGCCCTGCGGGAGAGACCCGTGCTGTCAATCATGCAATGTACGGCATCGCCGCTTGGGCATGACGGCGGCTCCGTTGAGGCGGCGTTGTTGGCAGCTGAGGCAGGCATTCCAACGGGATTCATGACCATGGCGGCGTGCCTTACCACCGGGCCGGCGACCTTGGCGGGCAACCTGGTCGTGGGCAATGCCGAGGTCATCGCTGGCACCGCGCTACTGCAGCTTGCATTCCCGGGCGCGCCCGTGTTCTACGCAGCCGCCCAGACGGCCTCGGACCTGAGGACGGGCGCCTACACAGGGGGCGGACCGGAAGACTTCCTGTTTGGCGGCGCAACGAACGCCCTGAGCGAGTTCTACAACATCCCACTGTCGATGGGGTCCTTTGCCACGGGGGCGAAGGAGCCTAACTGGCAGGCGGGCATCGAGAACAGTCTCTCGACCCTGATGGCTAGCCTTTCCATGGCAGACATGCTGCTGGGCGTCGGCTTCTTGCACGGCAGCCGGGTCTGGTCTTTCGCCGAGATGATGCTGGATTGTGAGATCTTCAACATCGTGCGAAAAATGCTGCAGGGTATCGCAGTCAACGATGAGACCTTGGCGTTGGAGGCGATTGCCGCAGTCGGACCCGCAGGCAACTTCCTTTCTCAGTCGCACACTCGGCGTCACATGCGAGACATTTTTGTGCCGGAATTCATGGATCGGCGGCCATACGCCGAATGGGAGGCCAAAAGGGACGGCGCCCAAGATTGGGCCCTGGCCAAGGCGCGGCGCATCCTCTCAGCGCATGAACCCGAGCCGCTGGAAACACGGCTGTCACAGGAGTTTGAGCGCATGATCAGCTCACTGGAAGTAGCGGCCTAGCGATGGCAATCTCTCCAAGCGCCCAATATCAAGCCGGCACGACGAAGGCTGAACAGCCGAGAATCGACCTCTTGTCGGAAGCGCTGATTGAAAGGATCCTGGACGAAGCATTCCAGTTGATGATGAGTCCCGGCATCAAGGTCCTCTCGGCTCCCGCCCGCGAGCTGCTGCAGGCTGCGGGCGCGGAAACCGACAGCTCGTCTGGCATCGCAAGGATCCCGGAACGGGTCGCGCGAGCGGCTCTCGCCACCGCGCCCAAAGTATTTCACCTCTACGACCGGCTTGGCCATGAGACGGTCACCTATGGCGGCAACGCGGTCCAATTTGATCCTGGTTCTTCGGCCGTACATGTGCTGGATGCAGAAACGCTCGCGCACCGCTCTGCCACAACAGCGGACCTTGTTCGATTGGTCAAAGTCGCCGAGCAGCTGCCCGAATACGATGCACAGTCTACAGCATTGATCTGCGACGACGTCCCGCGCGAAATTGGCGATCTCTATCGTTTGTATCTGGTACTCATGTACTCGATCAAGCCGGTGATCACCGGTGCCTTTTCAAAGGGGTCCCTGCGCGAGATGATCGACATGCTGGCCATGCTGGCAGGCGGTCGCCAAGCGCTGGCATCCATGCCCCAGGCCGTCTTTGATGTCTGTCCCTCGCCACCTCTGATTTGGAGCGACTTCGGTGCCCACAACTTGATGGAATTGGCCTCTGCTCGGATCCCGGCGGAGATCGTCTCGATGCCGCTCGCAGGTGCTGCGGCGCCCGTGACACTGCTGGGCGCGATCACCCAGCACGCCGCCGAGTGCTTGAGCGGAATAACCATTCACCAGCTGGCAAATCCTGGTGCACCGATCGTGTGGGGTGGGGCTCCTGCAATTTTTGACATGCGCAAAGGCACAACCCCCATGGGGGCCGTTGAAACCGCCATGATCGATGCATCCTATGCAGAGGTCGGGAAGTCTCTTGGACTTCCCACACATTGCTACCTCGGGGCCAGTGACTCGAAGCTGGTCGATGCGCAAGCGGGATTGGAGAGTGGCATGACAGCGCTTCTGGGGGCCCTGGCCGGCATCAACATGATCTCGGGCGCCGGAATGCTGGATTTCCTGGCATGCCAGAGCGCCGAGAAGTTGGTGGTCGATGCCGAGGTTATCGGCATGACCAAGCGGCTGCTGGCGGGCGTGCACGTCCGCAGCGGACCTCTCGCCACGGCTTTTTTCGAGGGAATCAACTTCAAAGGGGAATTCCTGAAACAGAAAGCCACGAGAGATCTCTTTTCCCAGGAGCAGCGCCTCCCCAGTGCAGTCATTGACCGGGATTCTATGAGGGGCTGGCAGCACGCCGGCAGGCTCGACACCTTCCAACGGGCAAAGCTGCGCACCAAGGATCTGCTGCAAAGCTACGAACGGCCGCAGCCAGCAGTTGAACACGAGGCCGAGCTCCTTGCGGTGGTTCGATCCATTGCCGCCGACGTCGGCATGCCCAAGATCCCTGATTGGCGGTGAGTCCGCCGAGTTCCCGCCAAGCAGCGCCCTCATGCTTGCAGATAATTGTGAGGATCTGGCAAGCACGCAGTGGCAGCGCCGTCTTGAAACCCAGCATTTGGGAGAACTGAGATGCAGACCACACTGAAGGGCAAGGGACGAGAGGTTGTCATCGGGGCTGATCGCCCATTCATAATGATCGGGGAGAAGATCAATCCCACCGGCAACAAGAGATTGGGGGCGGCACTCCAGGAGGGAAACGTTGAGCTGGCGTGCCAACTGGCTGTCAGGCAGGTGGCGTGGGGGGCCGATGTGCTGGACATCAATGTGGGCGTTCCAGGCCTGGATGAGGTGGATATGATCTCGCGGCTCGTTGCCGCAGTCTCCGGCTGCGTTGATGTGCCGCTCTGCATTGATTCGGGCAAGACGGAGATACTGGAGGCGGGCCTCAAGGCGTGTGTGGGGAAGCCGCTGGTAAACTCAGTCAACGCAGAAAAGAAGCAGTTGGAAAGCATTCTTCCGGTAGTCAGAGACCGGGCCGCGGCCGTCATAGGCCTAACCATAGACGACGCCGGAATCCCCAAGACGGCCGAGGGCCGCATGGCGGCGGCCAGTTCGATTGTCAACAGGGCTGCACAGCTCGGAATCAGCGCGGAAGACGTCATCATTGATCCGCTCGTCATGACTGTTGGATCAGATAGCAGGGCTGCGCTTCTTACACTCCAATCCATAGAATTGATCCGCCGCGAATTGGGTGCCAACATCAATCTGGGAGCCAGCAACGTCTCCTTCGGATTGCCGGACCGCCCCACGGTCAACCAGGCATTCTTGGCCATGGCAATTCGGGCTGGGGCAACCTGCGCGATCACAGATCCCTTCAGGCTGGGGGCCATCATCCGCGCCAGCGACCTCCTGCTCGGCCGTGACGACTTCGCCATGCGCTATATCAAGTACCACCGGTCCGTTGAGGCGCTTCGCGATCAGGAGAGAGGTTCGACTGCAGCATGACCGACACCCACGCAATCTTTGCGCTACCTTCCGGGAAGGGAGGAAGAGTCGCTGGTGGAACGGCGCTCCGCGCCGCGCTCCGCAGCCTGGGGATTCCTATTGAGTCGATTTGCGCCGAGAATGCCACGTGCGGCAAGTGCAAGGTGCTCGTTGAGGAAGGCCGATTTGAGGAGTTCGGTCTGGAATCCTCAGCGACCCATCTTTCCGCTGCCCAGGCCGAGGAAATCGACTACTTTCAGCGTCGCAAGGAGATGCTGGAGCGCCGGGGCTGGAGCCTTGGCCAGGTGCGTCTTGCGTGCCAGGCCAAGGTACTAGGTGACGTGCTCGTCACCGTGCCCGAGGATAGCCGGGCCGACCGGCAAATCGTCCGCAAGACGGCCGTGGTTAGGAGCATCGAGCTGCGACCATCGATCCGCAAGTACCTGGTCGAGATGAATCCTCCAACCTTGGCCAATCCGAAGGCAGACTGGGATCGTCTGGCAAGTGGGATTGCCACCTCGATTGCGTTGGTACGCTCAGGCGAAACCGGGTTGCCGAAGCCACGTGATCTGACCATCGATCGACGTTGCCTTCAGAGGCTGCCGGACGTCCTGCGGCAATCCAACTGGAGAGTGACGGTTTCAGTCTGGCGCGATCGCGAAGTTGTTCGAGTAGAGCCTGGTCTGCGCGAGCCCCTCGTCGGTGCCGCGGTGGACATCGGAACCACGACCGTGGCGCTGTATCTTTGCGACCTCAACACAGGAGAAATCCTGTCTGTGGAATCGGACATGAATCCACAGATCGCCTTTGGCGAGGACATCATGTCACGGATCCAATTCAGCCTTTCCAATCCGGACGGCCTGTCTCAGATGCACAAGTCGATCATCAAGACGCTCAATCAGCTGTTGCGGCGCGCATCATCCAATGCAGGCCTTTCAACAAGTGATGTGATGGAATTGGTCATGGTGGGCAACACGACGATGCAGCATCTGTTCCTGGAGCTTCCCCCGGGCGAGCTCGGTGTGGCGCCCTTTGCACCTGTAACCGCTTCACCCGTCGATCTCAAGGCCCGCGATCTTCGTTTGCTGATGAACGAATCGGGCAATGTGCATGTCCTTCCGGCCATTGCCTCCTTCATCGGTGCTGACACGACGGCCGTCCTGCTTGCGGAGGCTCCTCATCTGCAGGACGAGAATTGGCTGATAATCGACATCGGCACCAATGCTGAACTTGTACTGGGCAACCGGCGCCGTCTGCTGTGTGCCTCAACCCCCACGGGGCCGGCTCTGGAAGGCGCACATATTGAACACGGCATGCGGGCGGCCCCCGGTGCGATTGAGCACGTCCGGATTCTTGGCGAGCGCATGGAGCCGCAATGGAAGCTGATCGGAGAGGAGGAATGGGGCATCGGCCGACCGAAGGGATTGTGCGGAACTGCGGTCGTCGACGCTGTTGCTGAGCTCGTGCGGGTCGGCCTGGTCGATGAGAGCGGGCGGTTCAAGCGGCAAGCCACGTCAGATGACCGCGTCCGGGAAAGCCCCAGCGGCTTGGAGTACGTGATTGCACCCGCAAACCAGACAAGCATCGGGAATGACATCTGCCTAACTCAGAAAGACATCAGGCAGATCCAACTCGCCAAAGCGGCCCTTTTCGTCGCAGCGCAGTCCCTGCTGGATCGCGGCGGCATGGAAGTGCCCGACAAGATCATTCTGGCGGGGGCCTTCGGCTCCTATATAGACAAGGGCAATGCCATGGCCATCGGTATGCTGCCTCAGGTGGCGCTCGAGCGCGTCTTTGTCGTCGGCAACGCCGCCGGCGATGGAGCGCTCATAGCGCTGCTGAACACGGACAAGCGCAGCGAGGCAGTCCCGCTGGCCGCCGGGCTGACCCGCCACGAACTGCCGACAGATCCTGATTTTCAACGCCGCTTTGTGCAGGCTTTGGCGTTCCCCAGACGGCAGCCATTGCAGCGGAGCCGCTGATGAACGCGTTTCTCAGACTGCTCGAAGGCGATCAGACTCTCATCGCTGATGGGGCCACCGGCACGAATCTGCAGCATGCGGGCCTGGCGCCAGGTGCGCACACAGAGGAGTGGGTCATCGATCGTCCAAGCCAAATCCTTGAACTGGAACGGGCATTCATTGGGGCCGGCGCCGACATCATCCTCACTTGCACGTTTGGCGCAACAGCGATTCGCATGCATGGCTCCAAATATGACAACCGGATCGAGGAGCTAAACCAGACGGCTGCTCTGATCGCACGCGAGGCAGCGGGGCGCAAGGGCGACATCCTGGTGGCTGGGTCCATGGGTCCCCTTGGGAAGCTGCTCAAACCCTACGGTCCGATCACGAGGGACCAGGCCGTAGCCGCCTTCGCAGAGCAGGCCCGCGGCCTCTGTGCCGGCGGGGTAGATCTGCTCATCGTCGAGACGCAGTTTTCCTTGGATGAGGCCAGGGCAGCGCTTGAAGCGGCACAAAGCGTCTGCGATCTCCCTGTGGTTGTGTCATTCAGCTACGACCAGGGCACCAGAACCATGATGGGGCTCCAACCAGAAGTCGCAGCGCGCACCTTTGGCGAACTAGGGGCTGCCATGATTGGAGTGAACTGCGGAACTACTCTTGATAATGCCTTGGCAGTGGTGCAGGACTATGCCCGGACCGATCCCAGCCTTCCGATTTGGGTGAAGCCAAATGCCGGCCTGCCGCGACTGGAAGGCAGCATAGCCAAATACGACGTAGCCCCAGATCAGATGGGCGCCTTCGCCCGCCAGGCTGTCCGACACGGGGCACGCGTCATTGGCGGATGTTGCGGAACCACTCCGGAGCACCTGCGCGCCATCTCCCAGGCGGCACGTGAAGCCACCAAATAGGCACGCCAGGACCCGCTCATCCTAGACCGCCGGCCTTGACTTCGGATACGTTCAGGCCTGCCCTGACAAGCATTTTTCCCCACATTCGTGCACGGTGGGCGCCACACGGCGCTCCGGTCGGATCACGGCCAAGCTGCTCCAAGGAGCATGAATGCCGCCTGAGGAATGATTCGCGACTGCCCAAATCGTGGCCGGGCGGCTTCATACCGGTCCTGCACATCTCGTGAGAATCTGGGCGGCTCGGGGCGTTCCAGCATGCAGTCCGTCAGGCGGGGCTTCGTCGGCTAGCGCTGGACGCGGGCAGGGGTAGTCGATTAGCTCAGCTCGCCACCCCATCACGGCGTCAGCACCGCCTAGGCTTCGTGCACTCGGTGATGGCGACCCCGCCCCCCGGGATTCATGATGCCGCTCTTTCGGAATGCCCACCCGATGTCTTGAGCCGAACCCATCCATGCCGCAGGGCGTAGACCACGGCCTGGGTGCGATCCTCGACACCAAACTTCCTGAGTATCGAGGTGAGGTGGTTTTTCACGGTCTGGTGGCTGATGCCCAGCACGGTGGCGATTTCCTTGTTGCTCAAGCCGGTGACAACCAGCTCCAGGACCTGCATCTCCCGATTGGAAAGGGGATGAAACGGACTACCGGGTTCGCTGTACGGACGGGGCGCGGCTTCGATCTGGTCTTCGATCCATTTCTGGAGCTGGCGGCGTGGCATGACTCGAGCACCAAAGACAAAACTGCCGCGCGCCACGTCTCGAAGTGTCTGGAGCAGCGCCTTGGGTTCGATTTCCTTCGCGCAGTATGCGGCAGCACCCGCCATGGCGGCATGAAGCGACTGCTCGAGGTCGTCGTAGCCGCTCATGAGCACGACCCGCGTGCGCAGCTTCTGGGCAGACACCTGATGGGCGATCTGTTGCCCGTTCATGACCGGCAGATTGACGTCCAAGAGGACGATGTCGGGATCGAGGGACCGGATCATCTCCACGGCATTCTCCCCCGTGGAGCCCTGCCCGATGACCTGCACATCCGACTCAACGGAAAGGGCATCAATGACGCCCTGCCGGAACAGCGGGTGATCATCCACCACCAGAATCGTGATCTTGCTCATACTTGTTGCTGGGGTTGCTGAATCGAGTATAGCACGAAGGGAATCCTCAACCACAAGAACTCGGAATGCGGCAAGGATCGCGATGCCGTGGCCGAATCCGGCATCGCAAATTGGCTAGGGACAGCGCCAGCAGTACACCGTGAGATTTCCCTGCCCCGCCGCAGAGGCGAATCGACCTCCGCTCGCATGCACGAATGTCGAAGAGGAAGTCAGCATGGGATACTGGCCAGGAAAGGCAATCAGATACTTCACTCCCTGTTGGTCGAGGTATGCAGCGAGCCCGGCCTCATCTCGCATGAACGGCACAACTTCAGGCGATGCCAGGCCAGCTAGATCTCTCAAGGAATGATCATC
>DATIPW010000095.1:0-20790 GCA_035471605.1 Anaerolineales bacterium
GTGGAAGATGTTGTCAACATCGGTGACGAGATCACAGTCATGGTCACCGATATCGATCCTCAGGGCAAGATCCGCCTTTCGCGCCAGGCAGTGCTCGAGGGCTGGACCGCTGACGAAGCGAGAGAGCGGGACCAGCGCCGCTCAGGGGGCGGACCTCGCGGCGGATCGCGCGGCGGCAACCCCGCCGGCCGCGACAGGGATCGCCGCGGTGGCGACCGTCGCCGTTGAGCCACGACAGAGAAACCACTTGCCGCCCTGCAAAGGAGCGGCAAGTTCTTTTCTGGGATTGTTAACGTGAGAGCTGTGGCAGCACTGGGCAAATGGAGGCAGGCATCGGGGCGGTATCCCAGACAGTTCTGGCTGATGATCGCCGGGGTGGTCTTGAGCACTGCAGGGGCCAGCATGATCTGGCCCTTCTTGCTGATCTACGCGACGAATAGGCTTGGCCTGCCCTTGGGCACGGTTGCTCCCTTGATCTCTGTCAATGCAGGGACCGGACTGCTGTCCTCTCTAGTTGCTGGCACCATGGCCGACAAGATCGGGCGGAAGACGGCCATGAACATAAGTCTCACGATCAGCGGCCTGGCGTACCTCTTCCTAATGAACGCCAGAACTTATGACCAATTCCTTGTGTTGATGATCATCATCGGGTTTTCCCAGCCGCTCTATCAGGTCGGCGCCGACGCAATGCTGGCAGACCTCATTCCATCAGAGCTGCGCACTCATGCCTATGCCGTTAGCCGCATCGCCGTCAATGCCGCCTTTGCACTGGGGCCGGCGGTTGGAGGTTTCCTGGCGTCACGGTCGTACCAGCTCGCGTTCTATGGGGCATCATTTGGCTACCTTG
This sequence comes from Anaerolineales bacterium, assembly GCA_035471605.1. Classification (GTDB taxonomy): domain Bacteria; phylum Chloroflexota; class Anaerolineae; order Anaerolineales; family Villigracilaceae; genus Fen-1038. The sequence goes on from DATIPW010000095.1 coordinate 848, forward strand.
CGTACAGCACGCTGCTCTTGGTGCTCGCGAGAGAGACCCTTGCAAGGCCTGCCAGCGGAATTGGACTACACGCAACATCGGCGGCAACAGATTCTGGCCGCGGCTTCGGTCGGGTCCTGCAAGACGGATCCTATTTGCGTTTCACGGGCCTCACGGGACTGGGACTCATCGCCCCCACCATGCTGTGGATCCTGCTTCCCGTCTATGCCAAGTCGCAGCATGGCCTCCCGGAAAGTCTCTACGGATGGATTCCGACGACCAATGCGCTCATGTGCGTTTTCCTGCAATTTCCCGTCACCGAGATTACTCGTCGATTCGAGCCGGTCCGAGTATCGGCCGTTGGGATGCTGGTCTATGCATGCGGAGCCGGAAGCGTCGCGCTCATGACTGGATTCTGGGGTTTCTGGCTAAGCATGGTGATCTTGACTGTAGGCGAACTAATCCTAGTCCCAACCGCCAGCAAGTACGTTGCAGACTTGGCCCCACAGGATCTACGCGGTCGCTATATGAGCGTGTACTGGCTGTCTTGGGGTGTGGCGCGCACGCTTGCGCCTCTGGTTGGGGGCTCACTAAACAACAGCTTTGGAGGCCGGTCGATTTGGATCGGGGGCCTGATCATCGGTGTTCTCAGCACCGTCGGGCTGCTTCTCATGAGTCGCACCAAGCGTGGCCCCCGGCTGGAGCCGACGGCCAGACTTGGAGGAGCGGAGCCCTGAGGGTGCGCCTGGCCTCTCGAAAGCTTTGCCTAGTCCCGCAGCGCCTTCTCCAGCCTGTCTTTCAGCGGTGGCCACTCCGAATCCAGTACGCTGAAGTACACCGAATGGCGAATGGTCCCGTCGGGGAGGATCATATGGTTGCGCAGAATGCCCTCGCGCACCGCCCCGATGCGCTCCAAGGCTCTCTGCGAGCGCTCATTTCGGAGATCCGTCTTGAACTGCACTCGGATACAGCCCATGGCCTCAAAGGCATGCCGGAGCATAAGGTACTTGCACTCCGTGTTGACCGCCGTCCTGCGGAACTCGGCGCCATACCATGTTCCCCCGATCTCCAATCCACGGTGGGCCGGCCGTATGTCCATGTAACGAGTGGCCCCTGCAATCCGGCCGGAGGCCCTGTGCACAACCGCGAAGGGCACATCGCCGGCGCTCTCGGCCAGGGTGAGAACCGAGCTCACCCACCGATGCATGTCCTCAGGTGCTTTGACTTCGCCGTAGGGCATATGGCGCCAGATATCTTCATCCAGACCCACGGCGGTCAGCCCCCGCTCGTGCTGAAGATCCAAAGGTTCAAGACGCACGAACTGACCTTCAAGGGTAATCGGACGCACCACCTCTAGGCCAGCCAATCTGCCTCCGTTTGATCTTGTGTCGGGAGGTAAGGCATTCGTGGGCCCGGGACTCCCAGTCGCTCTGACAGCGCCGCCCGCATTGCTGTCCGATCATCCCACGGATGCTCGGTGCTCCCAAAGCACATCGACTGCTCGTGACCCTTGCCACACGCCAGCACAATGTCCCCAGCCCGGGCACGCTGGAGGCCAAAGCGGATCGCTTCTGCCCGATCTGGTATGCGCCAGAACGTGTCCCCCTCGCGACCCCCCTTGTGACGAGCCCCCTCGGCCATGTCAGCCAAGATAACCTCCAGAGACTCGGTGCGCGGATCTTCTGCCGTCAGAACTGTCAGGTCAGCGAGCTCAGCAGCTATCTCCGCCATCATCCGCCGCTTGGCGCGATCCCTCAGGCCAGCAGATCCAAAGATCACAATTACCCGCCCCGCAGCCGCTTGGGCGCGCACTAGTCGGCGCGCCGTCTGTAGGGTCGACCGCAGTGCGTTCGGAGTATGGGCAAAATCCACGACGGCCTGGAACTCCTGACCGATTTCGATCCGCTCCATCCTCCCCGGGACTCCCTGAAATCGCAGGATCGCACGCTCCGCGACATCCGGGGAGAGATCGAGCCCCACAATCGTTGCGCCGATGGCTGCAAGGCAGTTGGAGACATTGTGGATGCCCGTCAGGCTTGTTGTCACAGCCATGCGAAGACCCCGGCCTTCGATAGCGAAGCGGGTCCCGAGCCGGGTCTCCTGGATCTCGCGGGCGCGGAGGTCGGCCCCCGGCCCTATGCCATAGGAGAGAGTGTCCCCTGTTGAGACTTTCCGCAGAAAAGCATACGATGGGTCGTCGTGATTCAACACCGCCAGCCGTCGATTTCCGCGTGTTTTTTCGCTTGTGGCATGCAGTCCAGCGAACAGCCTGGCCTTCGCCGCCCGATAGTTCTCAAATGAGCCATGCTCATCCAGGTGCTCGTGGGTGATGTTCGTCAATACCCCTATGTCAAATTCGCAGGCATCCACCCGATGCTGGGCCCACCCATGGGATGTGGTCTCCAGAACCGCATGCGTCACGCCCGCAAGGACCATGCGTTCCATATAGCGTTGCACATCATGGGCGTCCGGCGTTGTCACATGGAAACCTGTGTCCAGTACCTGGTCACCAACGACAGCGTTGACGCTGGAAATCAGCCCAGCCCGAAGGCCCGCTTCCACAAGGATTCGATGAATGAGGTTCGTTGTGGTGGTCTTTCCGTCCGTCCCAGTAACGCCAATGACGCAGAGCCGGCGGCCGGGCCAGCCAAAGAATGCGGCAGAAATCCAGCTCAACGCCGCCCGCGCGTCCCGCAACCGCACGTATGCTGCCGGCGCTTGCCTCAACTCGATTTCACCGGCCACCGCTGCGGCCCCCCTGGAAATCGCCTCTGCTATGAAATCGTGGCCATCCGTCGAACGTCCCCGAAACGCCACGAACAGAAAACCTGGCTCCACGCGGCGGCTGTCAATTGATATGCCAGTGATAGCGACATCCGGCACAGCGGAAGCAATCAAGCCGCCCGGCACTTGTGCCAGAATTTCTCTCAAGGAGGATCGTTGTTCTACCCTGTCGATCATGACGGCAGTAGCCCAGACCATTCTATCGCCAAACAATATCGCTGGGAAACAATACTGGCGGGGCAGAAGCGGAGTACGTGAAAACCTTGACGTCCAGGCTGCGGGAAGGCGCCCAAATCCGCAGGCTTGCCCAGAGCTTTGGGTGCATCTTCCCCCCGCGCAACGTGGAGGTATTGCCAAGATCCACGATAGATCTCCAGCCAGGCCAATTGCGCAGAATGGCCATCACGAAGGCCTTGGCCTCGGTGCCGGCTCCACTCACGAACACATCTGTGCGCTCCCTGCCGCCAACCATGTCCACCTTGATATCGCCGTGCATGGCCTCAGAGGATTGGCGACCCAGATTTGGGCGCAGCCCTGGATCTGCTACCCAAGTGATGCGTGCGGATCAAGCGGATTGGCGGTGTTTGTACCAATCTTTCCGTCCAATCCTCTCGCCTGCCGGGCGCACCGCCGTCTCCCAATCGGAACCCAATGTGCAAGTTGGACACAGGCTCCGGGAACGCTGCCGCCGGCACGCCTTCCGCTCCTGATTCAGGCGCTTGAGGGCGAAGACCGGAACTTCAAATGCGGCTCTGTCCGTATGAAATTGGCGCGCGTTGGCAGGGTACCAGCGGCCGGTATCGCTTTTCCCCCGGCGAAGGCGTTGAATTTGCTGCCGTCTCTCGGAAGCTCGGTCCTACTTCAGGCTTTGCCGGAGACTCTCCAACTGCGCAGCAACGGATCCATCGAGGACCGTGTCCCCCACCCGCACCACCAAGCCGCCCAAGATTGCGGGATCCACCCTGAAAGTCACTGCTTGGGCGCTCACCTTGGCGAGAAGCTCTCTCTTCACAATGTCCTGCTCGTGGGAACTCAGCGGGAGCGCGCTCGTTACCTCCGCTGCCTCACCTTTGATGGAGGCCTCTTGAAGCACCACAACATGGCTACCCTTCGTCCCAGAGAAGAATTCGCTGATCAGTGCATGCTGACGTTTCTCATCCAGGGTCTCCCCAATCAGCCGCTGCGTGGCTGCGGCAGCCAGCGCTGCCACCTGCCCGCGCAGATCTCCAAGAATTCGATTCTTCTCCTGCTGAGCCTCCGCCACAATGCCATCGCGGGCAGCGGAGGCAGCAGTTTCGGCCGCAGAACGCGCCTCGCGCGCTGCAACCGCCCCCCTCTCAGTAGCCTCCTGTACGATCCTGCTCGCCTCTGCATGAGCCTCCGCCAAGATTCGCGCCGCCTCTTTCTCGGCGTCAGCTCTTGCATCCGCGGCCACGCGCGCGTCTTCCAGTCCCTGGGCTATCTTGTTCTTGCGCATCTCCATCATGTTCACGAGTGGTCTATAAACCCAAGCCTGCAGCGTCAGAAATACGATCATGAATGCGATGATCTGAACGACCAGCAGACCGAGATTGATACCTAGTGCTTCCATGGGCTGCTCCTGTTCTTCCCTAGACGACCTTGAACAGCATCAGGAATGCAATCACAAGGCAGTAGATCGCAATGGCTTCGGAAAATGCAATTCCGAGGATCATATTGGTCAGTAGATTTCCATACGTATCGGGGTTGCGAGCCATCCCGGTCAACGCTCCCTGCACACTAAGCCCGATGCCCACACCCGCCCCCGCCGCTCCAATCATCGACAGGCCCGCACCCACGAATCGAGCAGCATCCAGAATATTGCCTTCCATCTTGAGAGCCTCCTTAAGAATTAGACTTACCAGATCTCGTGGACCTAGGCATGCGCTTCCAGTTGCTGCTCCTCATGGCCGTGACCCTGTGTGGCCTGGGCCATGAATACCATTGTGAGCATCCCGAACACAAAAGCCTGAATCAGTCCCACGAAAAGCTCGAACATCATCACCATCGAGGGCAGTATCGATACTCGGCCCAACAAGCCTGCCACGATAGCCACCAGCACGATTCCCGCAAACATGTTCCCGAAGAGACGGAAGGCAAATGAAAGGATCTTTGAGAGCTCTGAAATCAACTCCAACAGCCCCACCAGGAAGTCCATGGCTCCAAAAAAAGGCACCTTGAACATTGTTCGAAAGTTCATGAACTTGCTCAGGTAGCCAAATCCTTGTGCCCTGAACCCAACCACCTGGATCATAACCACCGATATCAGAGCCAATGCCACGGTAAAGTTCAGGTCCACCGAAATACCGCGAAAGAAAGGCGCAAGTATGTATTCGCCGCTTTCGGGGAGCACGTTGGCCCACATACCGCCCAAGGGCGCGAGCGCGTGACCCTCGCCATGTGCGTGATGAAGCACGCCGATCGACTCAAACCCGGGCAGCAGCTTGAGCAGATTCGCAAACAGAACGTAGAACATGATCGTCGCAAACCAGGGGAAGATGACCGGCGCCCACCTCGCCCCGGCAGAACCCTCCGTCAGGTTGTAGATTAGCTCGAAGAAAGCTTCCATCAAATTTCCGATGCCGCGCGGGACCAGATCGCCCCGCTGGCTGCGCCTCATCGAGCGATTGGTGGCGAACGCCAACAAAACGATGAGCGCCACGGTCAGTCCAAGCGTTGGGAGGGTATTGACAAGCGGTACCTCGCCGACGACAGGTAGGTGCAGCCAGGCCGCGCCCTCTCCGAGTAGATTCTCGGCCTTGACCGAGATGTATGGTTGCACCGGGACAACGATCCCACCCAGCATGAATCCCAAGACCATGAGGGCCAAGACAATCCATCTGCGCCAAGGTCTGCGTTTCTTCTCTTCCAACTATCCCTCCACCGTGGACGAATTTCGATCCCCCGACCCGCCGCGTCGATCCAGCCGCGCCAGCGTTCTGCGCGCCACAACCAGCATGAGCAACACAGACAGGGGAATGCCAGCCAAGAGCAGCCCCAGCGTGTACATGGGGCTCGTGCCAAAATACGCGTCGAGCCACATTCCCGCTCTAATCGAAAGCAGCACAACGATCAACGTAACGCAACCCACCTGCCCGACAACTACAATCAGCAGATTCTTCAGGATTGCCCGTCGATCAGATTCGGAATGGGTCATGAATTTCGATATCCCGCGATGCCCAGCCTGCACCGTCAATTCTACCGGACTTTCAGGGGAGGGACTAGCGCTCAGAACAATTGCCCAGCCGCAGTCGCCGCGTATCCAAACCAGGGCGTGAACACGGTTCCAACCAGAATGATGCCCGTGGTAAGAATGGCAAGCGTGACGGCGAATGCCCGAGGGAGTTTGACCGGATGCTGGTCCTCGTCATGGCCTTCCATTCGATACAAATACACGAGCTTCATCACATTCAAGTAGTAGTAGACGCCGATGACCGAGTTTATGATCCCGATCGCAACAAGCCAAGCGTAGCCCGACTGCATGCCGGCAGCAAAGACCAAAACCTTCGCGATGAAACCACCGAACGGGGGCATACCCGCCAGGGAAAGGAAGGCAACCAGCATGGCCAATGCTAGTGCTGGGGATCGGCGGCTAAGTCCGCGGTAGGAATCATATTCGTCCGAACCGGCGACCCAGCCGACCGCCATCACAACCCCGAAGGCGGCAAGATTGGTCACCAAGTATGCCAACATGTAGTACAGGACGCTGGCAACTCCCAGCCGACTTGCCGCAACGACACCGATCAGCACGTACCCCGCGTGCGCGATCGAGGAGTACGCCAGCAGCCGCTTGAGGTTCCGTTGCGGCAGGGCCAGCAGGTTCCCGACCGTCATCGTCACTGCCGACAGTACCGCAAGTACGGTCGTCCACTCAACGAAGATCCCCGTGCCGGTCGCGGGAAATGCAATAAGGAACAGCCTAGCCAGAACTGCGAAACCTGCGCCTTTCGATGCCGTCGAGAGGAAACCGGCAACCGGCGTCGGGGCACCCTCGTAGACGTCAGGCGCCCAGAAATGCAGTGGCACGATCGATACCTTGAATCCCAGGCCAACCACGATCATCAACATGACGGCGATGATCGCAACTCGTGGCAAGTCGGGCGACTGGAGCGCGATGGACAGAGCATATAGATCTGTGGTGCCCCCGAACCCATACAGCAGACTGAATCCGTAGAGCATGACCGCGGACGTCATTGCCCCGTAGAGCAGGTACTTGAAGCCAGCCTCCGTCGAGCGATCGTCGGCCAGCGTGAAGCCAGCAAGGACATAGAGCGGGATCGACGTGGCTTCAATGGCCAGATAGAGCATCACCAGATCTCCGGCTGAGGCCATGAGGCACATCCCAATGGTCGAGGCAAGCAGCAGCAAGTAGGCTTCGCCCCGCCTACCCGCTGGCTCGTGATCCATGAGCATCACCGACGTGGCTGCAGCACCCAGCACAAAGATCAGCTTAAAGAAGACGGCCAGATGATCAAACCGGATCGTTGTTCCGAAGGTGGAAGTGGGCTCCCCTGGGAGGCCCCACAGCAGCGTGGCCGCCATAGCCAGCAGGAGGCCGCCGGCAGTCAGCCCGCCAAGGTACCTGCGGCGGTTCTGCCCCCAGAAGGGCTCGACTACCAGAAGAATCATTCCCAGCGATAGGATGAGGATTTCGGGGAGGATCGATCTGAATGCGGTGGCGGTGAACATCACCCCACTCCTAGCAGTCGCAGGATATTGTCGACGCCCGTCTGCACCACCGGAACCATGATGACCGGAAACACCCCGATTCCCACCATCAGTGAACACAGCGTGCCGATGGCGATCTTGTCCAGCACGGTGACCGGGCCTACGTGTCCTTCGAACTTCTTAGGCATCACTCCAAAAAACACCCGCCGAACAACCAGCATCACGTACGCAGCTGTGATCACTATGGAGATCGAGGCGATCACCGCCACGAACCATTGGCGCTGCCACACCCCCAGGAAGATCGGGAACTCAGCGACGAAACCTGAAAACCCAGGCATGCCCATTGACACCAGGCTGCCAATGATGAAGCCTATGGCCGGCCATGGCATGATCCTGACCATGCCTCCCAGTTCCGGGATCTCGCGCGTGTGCGCACGGTCGTAGACCATTCCCACCACCGCAAAGAAAAGTGCCGTCATGACCCCGTGCGAAAACATCTGGAGGCCGGCCCCGGTGAGACCTTCCCGGGACAGCGTGGACATGCCCAGCATGACCAGGCCCATATGAGAAACCGAGGAGAAGCCGATGACATACTTGAAATCTGACTGCACAAACGCTATGTAAGCTCCGTATACCACGCCGATCACGGCGCATGACATCACCACCCAGGACCACGTCTTGGCCCCTTCCGGCAAAAGCATGATTCCCACCCGGAGGGCGGCGAACGCGCCAAGCTTCATGAGCACACCCGCATGGAACATGGATACGGCGGTGGGGGCAGCCACATGTCCATCGGGGGACCAGTTGTGAAAGGGCCAAATGCCGCCCAATACCGCAAATCCAAAGAAGACTGGCAGGAACCACAGAATTTGAAAGGCCGGCGAGAAGCCGGCAGCCTCCAGCAACAGCAAGTCAAACGTGGGCTGGCCCAGATTTCGGCCGGCCTCCCAATACATCGCCAGCGCCCCCACCAGAGAAACCACGGAGCCAAGAAACAGGTACAGCGTGAGCTTCATCGCCGCGTATTCCCGCGTGACCACCCAACCCCAGATCGCAATCAGCAAGTACATGGGAAACACGGCGATCTCGTAGAAGAAGAAGAGCATTAGGAGATCAAGCGAGGCAAACACCCCGAAGACACCGCTCGCGAGAATAAACAGAAATGCAAAGAACTCCCGGGGCCGGTCCTGGATGCCGGCCTCCACGTCCCCGTGACGTTCCCCCCAGCTGATCAGCACACCCGTGAACATAACCACGCCCGTCAGCAGTACCAGCGGCGCACTAATCCCGTCCACCCCGAAGTGCAGGCTGATGCCCAATGCTGGCAGCCAATCATACTTTTCAATGAACTGGTACCCGCTCATGTGCTGCAACAGGTACTGGGTATAGACTGTTGCGGAGAGCAGCAGGTCCAGCGTGGCGGCCGCAAGCGCAACGACGCGGGCCAGGTCCTTGCGCTGGGCGGGCAGTGTCAGGATGACCAGAGAGCTGACCGCCGGGACAAAGACAATGGTGCTCAGGAAGGGAAAAGGCATCGCCACCTCTCAGAACAACTGCAAGACCGCATTGTTGATCACGTTCAGGATCCAGGCCGGCATCACTCCGATAGCCAGCATCAGAACCATCAGAGGGGCGACAACAATGATTTCCCTGGAGTTGATTTCCGTCAACTTGTGCTCGCCGTGACTCCAGCGTTCGTTCACGGGCCCGTGCAGCACCTTTTGGATTGCCTTCAGCACGTAGGCTCCGGTAAACAAGAGGCCGATCATGGAGATCGCCGTGAAAACGGTCAGGATGGGGTAGGTGCCTCTGACCACCAGAAACTCTGAGACGAAGCCGTTGAGCCCCGGCAGGCCCAGGGAAGCCATCGACGTGAAAATCAATATGCCCCCAAAGACCGGGACCAAGGGGAAGAGCCCACCAAAGTCATCGAGCTCGCGAGTATGGGTTCGGTCGTAGATGACACCGACGAGAAAGAACATGCCGGCCGCAGAAAGTCCATGGTTGAACATCTGCAAAATCGCTCCATTGAGAGCGATCCGTGCGTCCGCCGTGCCCGCCGCCAGCCCCGCCGCAGCTATGCCCAAGATCACAAAGCCCATATGATTTACAGAGGAGTAGGCGACCAGCCTCTTCAAGTCTGTCTGGGCAAAGCTTGCCAGGGCACCAAAGACGATGGCAGCCGTTGCAAGAACAGCCAAGGGCACCGCAAACTGGCGAGCCTGCTGCGGGTACAAGGGGAGCACGAGCCGCAAGAATCCGTAGGCGCCCAACTTGAGCAGCACGCCAGCGAGAATCATGGATCCGGCTGTCGGAGCTTCCGTGTGCGCGTCCGGGAGCCATGTGTGGAATGGCCAGACGGGGACTTTCACCGCAAAGGCCACGACGAAAGCCCAGAACACGATCACCTTTACGGTTTGGATGGGGAGACCCAGAAGAGGCTCCTGGTAGGTGCTCCACTGGGATGTAATCGTGACAAGATCGAACGTGCCAAACACGACCCCCAGCAGCTGGATGCCAAGCAGCAAACCCAGCGATCCGCCCATCGTGTAGATCATGAACTTCAGAGAGGCATAGTCCCTATTGGAACTACCCCACTGGTTTATCAGGAAGTACATGGGTACCAGGCCGATCTCCCAAAAGACGAAGAAAACCAGAAGATCCATGGCCAGGAACACGCCCAGCATGCCCGTTTCCAGAAATAGGAACAGCATCATGAAGGCCTTGACTCGCTCCGAGACTTGGAACGATGCCAAGATGGCAAGCGGCGTCAACAGGGTCGTAAGCAGCACCATCGTCAGCGAAAGCCCATCTACCCCAAGGTGCAGCCGAGAACCGATCGCATCGTACCAGCTATGCGACTCCTCGAATTGGTAGCCAATGCCGGCCGGATTGAATCGCAGCCATAGGTATACGGCCAGCCCGAACGGGAGTAGGCTGGCGAGGAGCGCAAACCAGCGGATGACCCCGGAGGAGCGGCTGGGCAGAAACAAAACGGCGATCCCCGCCAGCGCGGGCACGAATAGGATCAGGCTGAGCAGATAGTTTTCTACGAACGGCATGGCATTCTCCAGCACCGTTCCGGCACCAGCTTGCGACCGCAATAGCCAGCCCGAGATCCGAACTCTGGGAAGATCATCACACCCTCGCCACCAGCAGATACGCCAATCCAGCCAGCACGAGCATCACCAAGAGCGATGCAAGCATGTACTCCTGTATCCGACCGCTTTGGATAGGCCGCAGGTTCCGGCCAGTGCCCTGGATTGCACTGGCCGTCCGGTCTCCAAAGAACGCGTTGATCACCGGTTTGTCGATGAAGTTCCGCAGGCCCGAACCGATAGCAGCCGTCACCTTGCCAAAAAGGTGTAGGAACCCGTCAATCAACGCCTTGTCAACAATCCGATAAACCACGGTGCTCGCGATCCAAGATGCCGGCCTGATCAACAACGCCGAGTACAGCTCGTCGATGTACCACTTGTTTTTCAGGACTGGCAACTGAAGCCGGTCCCCAGTTTCTGACTCCACTTTTCTGTAGGCGTACCAGCCCAGCAGCAGGCCACCAAGACCAACGCTGACCGACGTCACCAAAGGAATCCAGCTGAAATGGGCCTCCCGTCCCTCCCCCAGCATGCTGCCCACGAAGTGGTGGAACCAGTTTGGGATCGTGCCACCCAGCACCGGAAAGTGCTCTGGTATCCCCGCCCAGCCCACGCCTACTGCGAACACGGAAAGGATCACCAGCGGCAGGGTCATCGTCCAGACGCTTTCGTGCGCGTGGGACGCGGCTTCGGTGCGTGGTTTGCCAAGGAAGGTCAGAGTTATTTGGCGCATGGTATAGAAGGCAGTCAGGAAGGCGGCAATAGCCAGCACGACAAAGATGCCCATGTGCCCGTCGAACGTGCTTGCCAGGATCTCGTCCTTGGACCAGAACCCGGCTGTCACCAACGGGAAGCCCGATAGGGCCAGGCCTCCGATCAGGAATGTCCAGAACGTGGTCGGCATTCTGCGACGCAAACCGCCCATGTTGAACATGTTCTGGGGGTCGGTGTGCTGTCCAGAATGCAGAACCCCATGCTCCATGCCATGAATGACTGAGCCAGAACCCAAGAACAGCAGCGCCTTGAAGAATGCATGCGTAACCAGGTGGAATGCCGCCGCCACATAGGCACCTGCTCCTACTGCCGCAATCATGTAGCCGAGCTGGGAGATGGTTGAGTAGGCAAGAACCCGCTTGATATCGTTTTGAGCCACGGCGATTGTCGCCGCGAACAGAGCCGTAAATGCGCCGATGAAGCCCACAATGGTCATCGTGCCAGCGTCAAGGCTCAACAGTGGGAAGATCCGGATGACCATGAACACGCCAGCCGACACCATTGTGGCGGCGTGGATCATGGCGCTCACAGGCGTGGGCCCCTCCATCGCATCTGGCAACCACACGTGCAATGGGAACTGCGCCGACTTTCCGACTGTGCCAATGAAAAGCAGAAGGCCTATGAGACCTGCGGCGGACAGTCCCAGAACTGGGCTGGGCACGCTTGCCAACGCGCCCAGAACGGGAGGCGTGAATATCTCCCGGTATGAAAGGGTGCCAGTTGCGCTGTACACGAAGGCAATCCCAAGCAACATGAACACGTCGCCTACTCGCGTTGTCATGAAGGCTTTCACCGCCGCATCGCGTGCCGACGGCTTCGCGTACCAGAATCCGATCAGCAGATAGGAGCACAGCCCCATGATCTCCCAACCGACAAACAACGTTAGCAAGTTGTCAGATATCACCAAGGCAAACATGCCGAACGCGAACAGGCTAATAAAGGCAAAGAACCGCGAATACATGGGCTCAACCGAGGGCACGGAGTGCCGCTGCCCGCCATGCCCGACCGTCGCCCCCTGCGGGGGCAGGCCGGCCATGTCGCGATCGCCAGCCGGCTGGCCGAAATTGTGGTATCCCACGCTATAGATGAAAATCATCAGCACGGTCCACGCCACAAAGAACAATGCAACCGCCCCCAGGGGGTCAACGAGGACTCCCACGCGGAGCCAGGTATCTGCAGTCGGAATCCAATCCACCGCGGATTGAAAGGGTTTCTGGAACAGATCGTGCGCGGCCGCGGCACGCGCGAATATCAGCATCGCCCCGCCCCAAGCCAGGAAGGCACCCGCGAGCGCGATCGCGTGACTTGCTGCCTTGCTCCGGTGTGTCAGCAAGATGATCGCGAAGAACGCTAGCAGCGGCGGGAGTGGAATGAGCCAGATGATCAACTCGGTCGTCATGAATCCTCAGACGGTGAAGACACTGCAGCAGGGTGCCTGGCGATACACACTGTGCGCTGCCTCCGGGGCTACCACTTCAGCATGTCCAGATCGCTGGCAATCACCGTACCGCGCTGCCGATAGATTGAGATGACAAGTGCCAGGCCGACAGCAACTTCAGCGGCCGCCACAGCGAAGACAATGATCGCGAAGACCTGAGCAGCCATGTCATTCGTGTTTCCATAGCGCCAGAATGCCACCAAGTTGATGTTGACCGCGTTTAGCATCAACTCAATGCCGAGCAAGATGGCAATGGCATTCCTCCGTGTGAGGACGCCAAAGAGTCCGATGCAGAATAATCCTGCGGCAAGCAACAGGTACCAGGAAAGTGGTATCACGATCGCTCCCGACCGCCGGCAAAGGCGGCGTACACGGCCCCGACCAGCGCAGCCACCAGCAACACAGATGCTATTTCAAACGGCAGGACGAACATATCTGGATCAGTCAGCGCATATCCGAGCGCGCTGACGGGGTCGAGGTTGCCTGAGATCGCTTTCGGAAGCGAGGAGACCCGTTCCCAAGATTCCAGGCTCAAAGTCACACCCAGGAAAACCAAGGCGGCCAGGGCAGCACCAAGCCACCAGCCCGGATTGTGCTGATGGCCACGATCCAGAAGTTCCTTGCGTGTCAGCATCACCGCAAAGATGAATAGAATGGCAATCGCCCCAATGTAGATTACGACCTGCACCACAGCCAGGAACCCCGCATTGAGCGTGGCAAAGAGTACCGCCACCCCAAAGAGTGTCGCGATCAACCACAAGGCGGCGTGCACCAAGTTGCGGGTGGTTACCACAAGACCCGCCGAGACGAGGATGACGAGGGCCGTGACCATGAAAACGATCTGGGCAGCGTCCAAGGGGCCCTCCTAGCGTCCCGCCGTCATCCCGCGCAGAGTACTTTGCCGCCGCTCGCTGCGGCCGTGGCGGCGGAGTATCTCCACCACGACGAGCGCCGTGGCCAAATTGAGCAGCAGCAGGCTGCCGCCTCGGACCAGCGCGGTGGACCCGCTCAGCAGGGCATCCATCAAGGCGGTGGCCAGCAAGAGGCCGAAGGCCAGGGGGGTCAGGAATTTCCAGTTGAACGCCAACATGTGATCTATTCGAACACGCATGACCGTGTAGCGCACCCACATGATGCACCAGTATCCAAACATCGCCTTTCCGAGAAAAATCGCCACAGCCACCAGAGGGCCAAGTTCCTCCAAGCCGAAAAAGCGATAGCCTCCGAAGAATAGGATCGCCCAGAATCCCCCGAACGTGAAGGCGTGCAGTAGCTCGCTTGCATAGAAGAGCCCGAACTTCATGCCTGTGTACTCGATGTGGAATCCGGCCACGATCTCCGATTCGGCCTCGTTCAGATCGAACGGAGAGCGGCCGAGCTCAGCGATGGCCGCGATCATGAAGATGAGGGCAGCCAGGGGCGCGAGCACCACGTACCAGACCTCTTGCGCCTGGATAATGGCATTCAGGCCCATGGAACCTGCCAAGATCGTGGGGATGAGCATCGTGGCAATCATGGGCACTTCAAAAGAAACCAGCACGGCGACCTGGCGAAAGGCGCCGATAAGCGCGTACTTGTTGTTGGATGCCCAGCCGGCCATGATGATTGCGAGGGTCCCGATTGCACCTGTGGCAATAATGTAGAGCGCCCCGACGTTCAGATCGACCCCAAAGATGACTGGCGCCAGCGGCACAATTGCCCATAGCAGGAGTACGGACATCAGCGAAAGGACCGGGGCCAGGTTGTAAACCAACCGGTCCGCGCCTCGGGGTGTGATGTCTTCCTTGATCAACAGCTTAATAATGTCGGCAAACGGCTGAATGAGGCCAAATGGCCCTACACGGTTGGGGCCAAGGCGATCCTGGAAGCGGGCGACCACTTTGCGCTCGATCCAGACCAGCACGATGTCGACGATCATCAGCACCGAAACCAGCGCCACAACTCCGACGAGTTGCACCAGCAAGGAGGACAACCAGTCGGGCATGCCCCAGCCAGCGAGCAGCCATCCCATCCATCCGGCAACTGTATTGATTGGATCAGCCCAGAGATTCATACTTGCTCCACTGATCCCCGTCCTGTGGCGACGAAGAGCTGCCGATCCAAGCGCCAAGGCCCCCAGCTGTACACAAGCAAAAGGCTGGAGCTGTCCAGCCTTTCAGTGTCTCGGCGTATTTTCGACGCTACTCCCATTCAAGCATGCCCTTCCGCCAGGTGTACACCAGTCCGGCGAGCAGGATCAGTACAAAAACGATGCCCTCAACGACTGCAAACAGAGGCAGCCTCTTCAACGCAACTGCCCATGGAAAAAGGAAGACCGTCTCTACATCGAAAACCAAGAAGACCAATGCAAACACGTAGTACTGAGCTCTGAATTGGACCCAGTTGTCGCCGACGGTCTCCATACCGCACTCGTAGGAGCTTTGCTTGACAGTATTTGGTTTCTTGGGGGCGACGATCCAAGAAACGACGATCGCCGAGGCTGGCACCAGAGCGCCGACCAGGAGAAACAGCCCCACGTACGTCCATTCGTTTTGCATCGAAACTCTCGCCGCCAGAAGTATCCGTGCTGGGATCTGGGGCGGGCGCTATTGTACCACGAAGAACTATCAGGCCGGTCGGCTGGCCACGCTGTCTCAGTGATTTATGTCATGTATCCGTCTATATGAATATACTGATTCGCGGGCGCTGACGCGCAGCCGCCCGCTGCTATCCTTGAAAGCTGGGCAGGCACGACATGAGCAGGGCCACGCCCGCGATCAGGGCCAGGCTGCCACCGACGCGTGCGGCGCTTCCGCTCAGCCCAGCCAGTCCAGCGGCGCGAATCTCGACGGCTTGCGCCGAGACAGCGACACGATCTTCTGTGTGCGAGGGTATCTGGGTGAATATCAGAAAGAGCCACGCGGTCCCGCGAACGGCGTGGGGCCGGTCCAAACGCACGCTCCAAACAAAGTCCAGCGTGCCGTCGGCCGGCAGCGGAACCGTGACTTCCGCATCGGGACGAACCTGAGCGCCGTCCAGTTCAAGTCGCGCCTCCGCGAATACGTGTTCCGGGAGGCCGCCTGATCCGCCCAGCTCCCCACTCCTGGGCGGGGCGCCCATCCACTGTCCGCTCAGGCCTGGCGCAGGCGCCGGCGCTTGGGTGAGCCTCAGGTGCACGAGCTCGGCGTCGCCTGCCCGGACCACTGGCGGGTACTGTAGCGTCACGGAGTCGTTTTCATGTGCTTCCGCAGCGCCTCGAGCGCCGGCGGCCTCGGAAGTTCCCACAGGTCGGGGGGGAAGGGCATCTGTGGATCGAATCCAGAGCGTCTCCGTGTGGTGCCGCGGCGGCCACATGCCCCAGGCAAGCATCCCAACTGCGACCGCAAGGAGGAGTGCGCCGGCAAAGATCCTGAGATGGCGACCTGCAGGGCCTGTGGGCCCATCGGGCAATTCAAGCACGGCTTTCGCCCCGCGCAGCGGCGCGGCGCTTCTGACGGGCAATGGCTGACCTGAAGATCCGATCAAAAAAACCGAAGTATCCATCCTCGTCATACAGGATCATGTAGTCAGCTGGCCCGTACTCCTCCGGCCGATATAGAATTCCGGGATTCGCGTTTATCTCGAGAAAGTGCAGGGTTCCATCATCCTTCACGCGAACATCGCAGCGGCCGTAGCCGGTTCCGCCAAGGGCGAGATACAGCTTGCAGGCATCCGTTTGAAGGCGCCGAGCCAGTTCTTTGTCCTGGACCTTCCTGAAGTCAAAAGGCAGGGAGTAGTCCCACTTGATGTCGGTATGCCAGAACTCCTCATTGGGAGGAAAGACGAGTTGTGCCGGTGGGTAGACGAACGGCTTCGACAGATCTTCAGGGTTATCCACAACAAGCACGTTGTACTCCGTGCCCTCGATGAACTCCTCCACTCTGGCGGAGCCGAATTCGGCTCTAATGCGTTCAAACTGCTCGTGGAGCTGCCTGCGACTATCCACCTTCGAGTCCCGCGTCATTCCCGTGCTGCCGAAGCTTTGGGGATGCTTCACCATGAGGGGGTAGCGCAAGTCGCTGGCACGGACATCCAACTCTTCAGAGCTTGAGATCCTGTGGCCTCTGGCGAAACCAACGCCGCACTCTGCCGCGGCGGCCTGCATTTCTTCGCGAGTCGGATCGTAGAATCTGCTCTCGGAACCGGTGAAGGGCAGGTTCAGCTCCTCCAACGCTTGCACCACATCGATGCCCGCATAGTCCTCAGAGATGGGAGCATCGCACAGATTGAAGTAGACATCAAAGCGGTCTTCCCGTGCGAGCTGAATGAGGCGGCTACGCACGGGCCGTTTCAGCCAGACCATTTCCCATTCGCACGGGTAGTGCGCCAGGAACTCTGCGGGCGAGAAGTGCTCCTCGGGATCAACTTCGTAGAGGACGCAGACTCGCATATTGCACCTCCATGTCGTGTCAAAAGGTATCACAAAAGGAAAGCACGCACAACCCTGGGGGCCGCGAAAGCCCGCCAGGATTGGGTTGGACTTCCCTGGCAGAGTCGCTGTAGAATCTGGACCATCAGCAACCGCATTCCCTTTGCCAAAAAGGCGCGCATGCAGCACCCACCCGAACCTTTCCGGATAAAAGTAACCGAATCCATTAGGCTGGTTTCTCGCGCGGAACGACAGACACTCCTGCAAGAGGCTGGATACAACGTGTTCGCGCTGAAGGCCGAGGACATCTTTATAGACCTTCTGACCGATTCCGGTACAGGAGCCATGAGCCAGGAGCAGTGGGCGGCGCTCATGCACGGCGATGAATCCTACGCGGGTGCCCGTTCCTTTCATCGCCTTCGAGCCGCGGTAGATGAGGTATTCGGCTTCAAGTACTTCGTGCCCACCCACCAAGGCCGCGCGGCCGAAAACATTCTGTGCGCAGTGTTGGTCAAACCGGGCCAATTTGTCCCTTCCAACATGCATTTTGACACGACCGACGCCAACATCCGCGCCCGCGGCGGCCATCCCGTGAACCTTGTCATCGAGGAGGCGTACGACCCTGACAACCCGCACCCGTTCAAGGGAAACATGGACACGGCCAAACTGCGAGGCTTCATTGAGAAGGTTGGCCCATCGAATATCCCCTTCGGAATGATGACCATAACGAACAACGCCGGCGGGGGCCAGCCAGTCTCGATGGAGAACTTGAAGGCCGTTTCCGCCGTTTACCATTCATATGAAATACCCTTCTTCCTCGACGCGGCCCGATACGCCGAAAACTGCTACTTCATCAAGCTGCGCGAACCCGGCTATCAGGATCTCCCCATTCGGGGGATCGCGCGGGAGCTATGTGGCCTTGCAGACGGCATGACCATGTCTGCGAAAAAGGACGCCATTGTCAACATTGGCGGCCTGCTTTGCATGAATGACACCCAGTTGTTCGAGAACGTCCGAAGCGAGCTCATACTGCGTGAGGGCTTTCCCACCTATGGTGGCCTCGCTGGCCGCGATTTGGATGCGATCGCTGTTGGCCTTTTCGAAGGCTTGGACGAAAACTACCTCGCCTACCGATTGGGGCAGACTGCCTACCTTGCATCGCGGCTCAACTTGGCCGGCTTTGCTACCATTCAGCCTGCGGGCGGCCATGCAGTGTACGTGGATGCCCTCCGCACCCTTCCGAATATCCCCCGGAGCGCCTTTCCAGCCCAAGCACTCGCGATCGAACTCTACCTGGAAGGTGGCGTTCGAGCATGCGAGATTGGATCCGTCATGTTCGCGTTTCCGGATCCGGATACCGGTCAGATCGCCTATCCCAAGCTGGAACTTGTCCGGCTTGCCCTTCCAAGGCGGACCTATACCCAGAGTCACCTTGACTATGTAGCGGATTGCTTTGCCAAGATCCGGGAAAGGGCAGACCAGATCCCGGGCTACAGGTTCACCTACGCTCCCCAACTACTAAGGCACTTTACCGCACGCTTTGAACCTCTGCCAAACGCGTAGGCCCGATCCGCAGCAGCTGCCAGGTTGCGGGCCGTACGCCTGGCCACGTCGTGGCCTCCGCGCGCGCAGAGAGTGGCAGTTCCTGGGGCTCCGCAATGCCAGGCGGAGCTATCGGCTTGCTGTTTCGGCTCATTCAGATCCGGAGCGAAACGCTTCTTGAAGCGGGGCGGTGCACCGGGCGATTGGGAAGAGCTGACTGTCCGCTTGGCGTCGATGCCCGGCTCAGAGAGCCGGCGCTATGGGGGGCGCCGTTGCAGCATGCGATTCTGTGCGGGCGCGCTCGGCGAACCACGATTGAGGAAGACGATCCGCCACCGGGCACAGCTCGTGACCGGCCTAGCAGGCGAAGATGTATCGTACCGCCGGGGGTAGAATTATCATGCACAAGTGCACTGGATGGCAGCGCCAACGGATTTTGGCCAGGTCCCCGGGAGTCGCGTCCAGCGCAAAGCAGCCTGGCGCCCCGCTCGGCCAACCACGCAAGGCAGGCATGGGCTTTCAAGAGACTGCTCACACTGCGGACTGCGCCCTTAGGGTTTGGGCCCCGGATCTCGAGTCCTTGTTCATAGAGGCTGCGTTGGGGATGAACGAGATCTCAGGAGCAGAGATCCGCGGCGGCACCCGGGTCCTGCGCCAGGCTTTTCTGCATGCCGATGACAAGGAGAGCCTGCTCGTCGCATTCCTCGGCGAGTTGCTGTACTTGCAGGAGAACGAGCGGCTTGTGTGTGACGGTTTCGGTCTGGAGCTCCTCCCCAACGACCTGCATGCTGTCCTCGAGGCAGGCAGGCTCAAATCACAGGACAAGCCCCTAAAAGCGGTTACTTTCCACAACCTGAGCATCCTTCGGACGGCGCGCGGCTATGAGACGGAATTGGTGTTCGACGTTTAGTTTCGGGCCGGCCCGCCATGGCGCCAAGCACGGCGAGGCAATTCGGCGATGGAAACCAGCGATTTGCTCCAGGTGAACGAGTTTGAGTGGGAAATCCCGCGCTCCCATCGGCCCGACATGCGGGTTCCTGTCCGGCTATATGCTTCGCGCGAGATCCTGGCGCATGCCCTCTCCGACAGGAGCCTTGAACAGGCCGTCAACGCAACAACCCTGCCAGGGATTCTGGGATCGGTTGTGGTAATGCCGGATGTGCACCAGGGATATGGTTTCCCGATTGGAGGGGTGGCGGCCACGGAGCATCCCCGGGGCGCGATATCTCCCGGCGCCATTGGATACGACATCAAC
>DATIPW010000096.1:0-10193 GCA_035471605.1 Anaerolineales bacterium
CGGAATGACTTGCGGTCGCAGCAGGCGTCTCACAAGAGCAGCCGGGCCCGTCAGCCAGATCAGCACACCACACGCACCTGCCAGCAGGGCAAGCAGCTGCACCGGCCCCAGTGCGGTGATGAATTGGTGGGGAATGAACCAATACAGCATCTTTTCAATGCCGCTCTCGAAATTCAGGCCGGGGATCGCAGGCAGTCGGCTGCCAAAAACCGTTCCATCATAGGGCCTGTTGTGCAGATACGCCCAGGCGAAGATCGGTGCCGCCGTAATCGACACGAACAGCCCCGCCGCCTTCAATGCCAGTCGCCCGGCGTTTCGCTGCGCGTAGAGCGCTAACAGGCCGCCGGTCAGCACCAGCGCAAGCCCCGCGTAGCGTTGAAAGCAGCTGACGATTGTGAGGGCCATGACTGCCACTGCATGGTGGGTTTCCCGTGTCCGCAGGTAGGCCCCTGCGACCGCCAGGAAGGCCAGGACCAGCAGCATGAACAGCGGGTCTGACGAGATGTTCGCCGAGATCTGTAGCACTGAGGTCGAGGACGCGACCACAAAAGAGCCCAGGAACGCCAATATCGGAGCATCCGGGAACGCATCATGCAGATACAGGCCTGTCATCCAGATCAAGGCCGCGAAGACCACCACGTTGAGCGCCCACGCAAAGATGAAAACATCCGCGCCAAAGACCACGTGGCCCACAGCTTGGAGGAGGGAGTACAGGGGAGGAAACTGGGTCAGCTCCCTGCCGCTGAAGTCAACCAGTCCCTTTCCTTTTGCAAGGCTCTCTGCGGTCGAAAGGATCCTCGCCGAATCCGTGGACACTCCTGGTCCCATCCGGGACGTCGCCAGCAGCAGCACAATCCCTCCGGCAATCGAGAGGGCGCACAGGAACAGATACAACTGAGGGCTGGGTTTTTCAGGCATCGCGCTGCGACTGCGTCGTGGTAGCCAAGGCCGGGTCATTCTACTATGTAGACCAGGAGCTCTTTGGGCCCATGAACGCCGATCGTCAGCGTCATCTCAATATCCGCCGTTCGAGACGGACCGGTGATCAGGACCGAAACGGCAGCCTCCCTGACCGGCGGCATCTTCATGGCCTCCTCCAGGGACGCAACGATCTGCGGCAAGTGCACCACGGCGATGTGCACTTCTGGAAAAAGGGAGGCACTGGGCGACCTGCCTGGCCCGCTGGCGACAAGCAGCGTGCCCGTGTCCGCGATCGCGCACAAACATCCGGTTATGCCGGCCCCTGCATCGGCGTCCGCCCCGGCTGCCGTCCGGATGCCCGCCTGCATGAACTGTGAAGTGTCGACTCCCTCGATTTCTTCCCATCGGAGCACCCTGTCGATGGACCGGCTCCGAAGCGCTTCCAAAAGTCGTCCGGATAGGTCCTCGCGTGGGACGTGATGCACCTGCGCACCCAGAGCCTCCAGTTCTGTGGCGAACCGCTCAGCCAAGGCGACTCTGTCCTCTGGGCCTCTGCTTGCTCCATCTGGGATTTCTCTCTTCCCGGCCTCTGCCGGCGGCGCCTGCCTGGCGCTGCCCTCGGCAGCCTTCGCTGCTTTCATGCCATCCTTCCATCGCTCGCGGAAGGACCTCGCCGCCGGACGCGGCATATCCTTGCGTAGCCCCCAGCCTGTGAAGCCCGGTAATGCTATCCAGTTCGAGCCCGGCCACAGCGCGCGGCTGGCGCCTGCCGCCGCTCTCTGCGCCCAGGCAAACCGCCCAGACGACGCGGCGATCTCGGTGTAGGCACGCAGTGCCCAGCGAGTGAAGATGCCCAGCCCGATTCCTTCTCCGCCGGGCTCAGTCGCCGGGGCCCCGGATCGGATTCGGATCAGCAGCTTGGGCAGATCAATGTCCACCGGGCAGGCATCTTTGCACGCCCCGCACAGCGACGAGGCCTGCGCCAAATGGCCGAACTCGGCGAGTCCCTCCAGGCCTGGAGTAACGACTGATCCAATCGGCCCCGGATAGGGTGCCTGTGCCCCATGAGCTCCAACGTACGCGTGACCGCCGATCTCGCGAAAGACCGGACAGGCGTTCAGGCATGCCCCGCAGCGAATGCAATACAGCGCTTCCTGAAGTGATGAGGCCCACAGCCTCGACCGTCCATTGTCGACGATGATGATGTGTCGCTCGGTCGCGCCGTCCTCCTCGCCTGCAGGCCGCGGCGCGTGGATCAGCTGCGTGTAGACAGTGAGTTTTTGCCCTGTTGCCGAGCGCGGCAGCAGGGAGAGCATCAAGCTCAGGTCCTCCAGCGTGGGCACCAGCCTCTCCATTCCCATCAAGGCCACGTGCACGCGGGGCACGCTGGCTACCATCCTGCCGTTGCCCTCGTTGGTGACAATGCATAGTCCACCGGTTTCGGCCACCCCAAAGTTGACTCCGGAAATTCCCACATCTGCCGAAAAGAAGACCTGTCGTAGAACTCGGCGCGCCGCCGCGGTCAACGCCGGGATGTCCTCCGTGTAGGAAATTCCCAGTTTGTCCCGGAAGAGCTCGCCCACCTGGTGTCTCTGCAAGTGGACCGCCGGCGTGATGATGTGGGCGGGCTTCTCGCCACGCAGCTGCACAATGTACTCCCCCAGGTCCGTCTCCACCACCCGGTGCCCCTCGCGTTCAAGCGCTGCGTTCAGCTCGATCTCTTCCGAGACCATGGACTTCGACTTGGCGAAGAGCAGGGGTCGTGCGCTGTCCAGGCCGAACCGGCGACGTGCCTTCTCGGCGATCAGCAGCACCAGCCTCCTGGCCTCCCCGGCGTCCGCCGCACGATGCACCTCAAAGCCGTTCTCGCCGGCTTTTTCGGTGAACGCTTTCAGCAGCTCCGGCAGGCGCCTCATTGTCTCGGCGCGCACCGCATGCGCGCGCCTCCGCCTCGCCGTCAGGTCCGGCAGCGAGGCGAACGCCGCCGCGCGCCCGCTGACCCTTCTGTGGGCATTCGCGTCCAGAGCTGCCTGCAGGGGCTGATTCGCTAGGGCCTCACGGATTTGGCGGCGGAACGGCACAGAGCTCATCTTCTTTGCATGCTCTCTGGCGGCCCGCTGGGGCGCTTCGTCCTACTGTGCCTGGGCATGCGCCAGTACCTCTGCCAAATGCACCACTCGCTGGGTCCGCTTGGAGCGCAAGAGTCCGCCTTGGATGTGCATCAGGCAGCCGGTGTCGCACACCACCAGTGTGGAAGCGTTGCTGGATTCCACGTTCTGTATCTTTCGCTGCAGCATCTCGGCCGACAGCTCCGGATGCTCCACGCTGAATACGCCGCCGAATCCGCAACAATCTTCTGCCTCCGGCAGCTCGCGTAGCTCCGCACCCCGAACGTGTTCCAGCAATCGGCGGGGCTGAACCGTCACCCCCAGTCCGCGGTGCAGGTGGCAGGTGGGGTGGTAGGCGATCGGTCCATTCCACGTCGCTCCGCAGTCGCCCACTCCAAGCACATCGACCAAGTACTCGCTTAACTCGTACGTGCGCCCCGCCAGGTGCTGGGCCCGTGGTAGCCAGCTGGGATCGTCACGAAATAGTCCTGCATAATTGTGCCGCAGCGTGTGGGCGCACGAACCGGACGGCACCACGATGTCACCCTGGGTCCGCTCGAAGACCTGTATCGTTCGTTGCGCAACACGCCGCGCATCCGCCCGCATCCCGGCATTGAACATGGGCTGCCCGCAGCATGTCTGCCCGCGCGGGAATTCCACCGCCGCCCCGCAGCGCTCCAGCACGCGGACCACCGCCTCGCCCACCTCTGGAAAGAAGGTATCAACAAGGCAGGTCACGAAGAGCTGCACCGCATGCATGACTTGATTGTATATCAAGGTTCTCCGGCGGAAATCTGGACCGCAATCTCCTGGAGACCGCACGCGCGCACAGTATGAATCAGTGCCTATGGTATTATTTCGCGGCCATGGACCAGTTTCGCACCCAATCAACGCCGGCCATCGCGCTCCCGGCGCGACTTGGCCGGCTTGCTGAGCTTGCCTACAACCTGTGGTGGACCTGGCAGCCTGAAGCCGCCCGCGTCCTGGGGCGCTTGGACTACGATCTTTGGGAAAGTCTGGGCCACAACCCGATCACCTTCCTGCGTCAGGTGAGCCGGCAGCGCCTGAATCAGGCAGCTGAGGATACGGAGTATGTCGCCCTGTATGACGCCGTCTTCGCTCAATTCGATGCCTACATGGGCGAGCCCCGGCCCTGGGCACGGCGCTTTCACCCCGAGCTGACGAATCGGCCCATCGCCTATTTCTCGATGGAGTATGGCCTCCACGAAATGCTTCCGATCTACTCCGGGGGACTGGGTGTCCTCGCAGGCGATCACCTCAAGGAGGCCAGCGACCTTGGCCTTGACCTCGTGGGTATCGGCCTCATGTATGCAGAAGGCTACTTCTCTCAGCGGGTCGATGACGGTGGTTGGCAGACTGCCCACAATCGCCCGTTGGAGTTCCAGGATCTCCCCGTCCTCCCCGTCTGCGGTGACGACGGCCAACGTCTCACCGTTGAGGTGGAGTTCCCAGACCGCCAGGTATCCGTTCAGATCTGGGAAGTCCGCGTGGGCCGCGTTCCTCTATATCTGCTCGATTCCAACCTCGCCGCCAATGCGGCCCCGGACCGCTCGTTGACGGCTCGACTTTATTGGGCTGACCTCGAACATCGCATCATGCAGGAGATGTTGCTCGGAGTCGGAGGCGTGCGGGCCTTGCGACTTCTGGGCTACAACCCGCTGGTCTGGCACATGAACGAGGGTCACGCCGCCTTCCTGACCTTGGAGCGCGCCCGGGAACTTGTCCAGGGCGGCACCCTTTGGACCGAGGCTTTCGCGAAGACCAGCCGTCACAACGTCTTCACTACTCACACACCGGTTCCAGCCGGCAATGACGAATTCCCGCTTTGGCTGACGGAAAAACATCTGGCCGCTTTCTGGCCGCAACTCAAGCTCGACCGCGAGCAGTTCTTTGGGCTTGCTCGGCGCCAGGTCCCGGAAGGCGAGACCTTCAGCATGGGCGTCCTCGCACTGCGCAACTCCCAGGGCCGCAACGCCGTCTCGGAGCTCCACGGTCGCGTCTCGCGCAGCATGTGGGGCTTCCTGTGGCCCGATCGGTCACCGGAGCAGGTTCCCGTCGGCCATGTTACGAACGGCGTCCACACCGCCAACTGGATGGCCCGGCGGCTGCGTGTGCTCTTGGACTCTCATTTTGGGCCTGACTGGCAGGATCGACTGGATGATCCCGCCCTGTGGTCAGGCCTGGATACCATCCCAGACGATCAGCTCTGGGCTGTGCGCACGCACCTTAAACGCAAACTGGCCTTCTACCTGCGTGAGCGCGTTCGCGGTCGCTGGGCAGAGGGTGGATTCCATCCGGTTCAGGTGGTCACGGCTGGGGTGCTCATCAATCCCTACGCTCTCACAATCGGCTTCGCCCGGCGCTTCGCTGCCTACAAGCGCGCCGACCTCCTCTTCGCCGACGTCGAGCGTCTCTTGGACATCATCAACCGTGCCAATCGTCCCGTTCAATTGATCTTTGCCGGAAAGGCGCACCCCGCCGACGAGGCCGGAAAGAGCGTGCTCCAGAAGGTCTATCACCAGGTCAAACGCGCCGAGGCCAGCGGCCGCCTGGTGTTCCTCGAGGATTACGACATCAACCTGGCGCGCTACTTGGTTCAGGGGGTCGATGTCTGGCTCAACACACCTCGCCGCCCCATGGAGGCCAGCGGAACCTCCGGCATGAAGGCCGCTCTCAATGGTGCCTTGAATTTCTCTGTGATGGATGGTTGGTGGCGCGAGGCCTACAACGGGCGTAATGGGTGGGCCATCGGACGTGATGAAGATCCGGACTCGCCGGAATCGCAGGACGCCCAGGATGCGGCCAGCTTGTATACTACCCTGGAGGACGAGATCATCCCTCTCTTCTATGAGCGCGATTCCAAGGAGATCTCGCACTATTGGATTGCCCGCATCAAGGAGTCGATGAAAACGATCATCCCTCGCTTCAGTACCCGGCGAATGGTCAAGGAGTACGTGGAGCGCCTCTATTTGCCGGCGCTGACGTGACCATGTTTGACTTCTTGTATTCCCCTGCGGCCTGGCTCAACGCCGGCCTCATCTTTGGTCTGCGCATAACCGACATGGCTGTCGACACGCTGCGCGTCCTCTTCGTCGTGCGTGGGCGCAAGAAGATCGTCTGGGTGCTCGGCCTTTGCCAGTCAGCGGTCTTTGTCACGGCCATCACCCGCGTGCTTTCGGACCTGGATAACCCGCTGGTGTTGTTGGGCTATGCCGCTGGCTTCGCCACCGGCAACGTGCTCGGGATAGCCATCGAAGAACGTCTGGCCATCGGCCACATCCAGTTGCAGATTGTCACCCGCAAGCGCGGGGTGCTTGTGGCCCGGGAACTTCGTCAAAACGGCTATGGTGTTACGGAAATCTCGGCCCGCGGCAAGGATGGCACTGTCAAGCTCCTGACCGCCAGCGTACTCCGCAAGGACGCCGCCAAGGCTCGCCAGATTGTTTTGCAGCTGGATGAAGACGCGTTTATTACGTCTGAGGAAGTCCGGCCGGTGCGCCGGGGATTCTGGCGTGCCTGACTCTCAAGCACGAGGAGCCGGATAAGACATGCTGTCTGCTGCCGAGATCACGGTCGAGGCGCTCGCCCTCAAGCTGCGCTCCAAGGACCAGTTTGTCTTGCTGGATGTCCGTGAGCCTGCAGAATTGGAGCGCGCCCGGATCGTGGATGCCCGTACGGCGCCCGCACCGATGAGCTCGCTTGCCCGGTTGGGTCTGGGCGGCCTTCCGGAGATGGCCCGCTCCAAGGACGCAGAAATACTCGTGCTGTGCCACTCTGGCGTCCGTAGCGCGCAGGTGGCCGCTTGGCTGGCCTCCAGCGGCTGGACGCGCGCCTTCACGGTTTCAGGCGGAATCAAGGAATATGCTCGGAAGGTGGATCCTTCCGTCGGGAGCTACTGACAGCCGAAACGGGTGGCCGCCGCCCCTTTCAGTCTATCGCTCGAATATGAATTTGCCGTTCTTGTAGAACGGCAGCCCATCCACTTGGATTTCGGAATCCCTGCGCACGTCGCAGATCAGATCCCAGTGGATCGCTGACTTGTTCTTCGATCCGGTCTCTGGATATCCAGCCCCCAGTGCCATGTGAAAGGAACCGCCGATCTTCTCGTCGAACAGGATGTTCCCGGTGAACTGGTTGATGTCCCTGTTTGTGCCGATCGCGAACTCGCCCAGGTACCGCGCCCCTGGGTCGGTGTCCAGCATCTTCAGCAGGTAGTCCAGGTTCTTCTCTGCCTTCGCAGTTTCCACCCGTCCCTGGCTGAAAGTCAGTTCGGCCCCCTCCACCGCCACGCCTCCGCTGATCGCCGGGTAGGTGAACCTGACCCACCCGTTCACGGAATCCTCCACCGGTCCGGTGAAGACCTCGCCGTCCGGCATGTTGTGTCGGCCGGCCGAATTCTCGAAGTTCCTGCCTTTGATCGATAGCCTCAGGTCGACGTTGGGACCGC
The DNA here is from genome assembly GCA_035471605.1 of Anaerolineales bacterium. Taxonomy (GTDB): domain Bacteria; phylum Chloroflexota; class Anaerolineae; order Anaerolineales; family Villigracilaceae; genus Fen-1038. The sequence continues at coordinate 7,498 of DATIPW010000096.1, forward strand.
GCAATACCACTTGATCCTTTCCGGCCAGGAAGTCAACCGCCCTCTGCTGCTCTGCCCCGCTGTCGCGCCAATGGGCCACGGGATCGTCCTCCTGTACATGCACCGCCCCAAACACGAAGTCCTCGTACTCCCGAAGACTCATGTTGGCTTCCTGCGCATAGGCAGAAGTCGGGTACAGCGTGGTCACCCACTTGAACTTGCCTTCCGCACCGCGCCGCATCTGCATCTCGGTGATGCCTCGCAGTGCCTTATTTCTGCGCTGTACCTTGTTCCGATCCATTTGCGTGCCGCCGCGCGTGTTGGTGGAGCTGTGCACTCGGATCCGGCCCTCAAATTCCGCGTAGGCAAGTTCAAGGAATGCCGGCGCAGCATCCAGCTGCTGCTCATTGGCGTAGGCCACGTACAGATCCTCTTGATTGAGGGGCATCGTCCCCGGAATATAGACCAGGGGATGGGGAATGCCTCCGCGCTCCAGGATCTGGACGTACAGTTCGCGTACCAGCGGCTCCGCCGCGGTCGTCGCTTCGATCAGAATCCGGTCACCTGCCGCTACTCGCGCGGAGTGCTCGACCAGGATCTTGGCATGTTTCTGAACGCGGAGATCAGACAAGATCGTCTCCCCTGCATCGTTTTGTCATCGGCTTCCACCGTATGGGAGCCCGGATTATATCATGCGAACGTGGTGTATACTCCCAGCGGCCATCGTCCCCCATGAATAGGCGAGCGGCTGCGATCTTGAGTGCCCCTGCCCGGGCTCGCCTGCCACCCCCGCGTGCATCCCCGATGAGACAGCTTCTGCAGAATCTCCGCAATGGGAAGACCAGCGTGGAAGACGTGCCTGTCCCCGCGGTTCGACCGGGCACGGCATTGGTGCGTACGCATGCCAGCCTGGTTTCCGCCGGAACGGAGCGCATGCTGGTCGAGTTCGCCCGGCAGTCGCTGCTCGGCAAGGCCCGCCGCCGCCCGGATCTTGTGCGCCAGGTGTTGCAAAAAGCCCGCCGGGAGGGCCTTGTGGGAGCGGCCCAGGCAGCATTCAGCCGCCTGGATCAGCCCATGGCACTCGGATACTCCTCCGCCGGCACGATTGTGCAGTTGGGCCCAGACATGTCTGGGTTCAAGGTCGGACAGCGTGTCGCATGTGCCGGCGCCGGCTATGCTGTCCATGCCGAGTTCGCTGTGGTGCCCCGCAATCTCTTGGTCCCGTTTCCCGCCTCGCTCGAATTCGAATCCGCGGCTTTTGCCACGCTGGCTGCGATTGGCATGCACGGCTTTCGCCTCGCGCAGCCGCAGGTGGGGGAAACGGTCGCAGTCGTCGGTCTGGGTTTGCTGGGCATGCTAACCATCCAGATCGCCGCCGCCGCCGGATGCCGCCCATTGGGTATTGACGTCGACGTCTCCCGCGTTCGGCTTGCCTCCTCCTTGGGATTTGTCGCCGCTGCGCGTCCGCGCGCCATGCAAGCCGCCAGTTCCCTTGGCGACGGCCGCGGCATAGATGTTGTGCTCATCTGTGCCGATACCCCTTCCAATGACCCCGTGGAGCTGGCCGCTCAGGTTGCCCGCGATCGGGCACGCGTCGTTGCCATCGGCGCGGTGGGACAGAACATCCCGCGGCGCAGCTACTACGAGAAAGAGCTCACCTTCATCAACTCCCGTTCTTATGGCCCTGGCCGCTACGATCCTGCTTATGAAGAGCAGGGCCATGACTACCCGCTCGGACATGTGCGCTGGACCGAGGGGCGCAACCTGGAATCCGTCGTGGACCTGATGCTCGCCGGTTCTGTCCAGACCCGCCCTTTGGTGACACACCGCTTCCCGATCGGGAAGGCCGCCGCAGCCTACGAACTGATTTCCGGCAAGAACCGTGAGCCTTTCCTGGGTGTGCTGCTGACCTATGAGGGCGGCCGCCCCAGGCGGACGACCCGCGTAAATTTCCCCGTCCGCAAGTTCGCAGCCGCCGACATCCGTCTCGGCGTTTTGGGAGCCGGCAAATTCGCCGATGCGACCTTGCTGCCGGCCATTCGCAAAGCCGGCGGCATCGACCTCGTTGGGATCGCCTCCCCCGGCGGCTTGCATTCCCGGCATGCCGCCAGCAAGTTTGGCTTCTCCTTCGCCAGCTCCGCCAACGACGAGGTGCTTCGCGACCGCCGCATCAACACCGTGGCGATCCTCACGCCCCACGACTCACATGCCGATCTGGCCGTGCGGGCGCTCAAGGCGGGAAAACACGTGTTTGTGGAGAAGCCGCTGGCGATTGATGCCCGGCAGTTGGCAGCGCTCGAACGTCAGCTGCGCAAGCAGACTGACGGATTTCTGATGGTGGGATTCAATCGGCGTTTCGCCCCTCTAGCCCGCATGTTGTCGGAATTCCTTTCCGGTCGCTTGGAGTCGCTGCAGGCGCACTACCGCATCAACGCTGGCTACTTGCCTCTGGATCATTGGACGCAGGACCCCGCCTCCGGCGGGCGCATCATCGGGGAAGCCTGCCACTTCGTCGACATGCTCACCTTCCTCGTGGGCGCTCCGCCGGTGACCGTCAGCGCGTTCGCGTTGCCGGATGGAGGCAAGTACCACGAGGACAATGTTTCAATGACATTCACCTTCCCCGATGGGTCCATTGGAGTCGTCGATTACTTGGCCAACGGTGACCCCTCGTTGCCGAAGGAGCGTCTCGAGGTTTTCTGCGCCGGCCGGGTCGC
>DATIPW010000097.1:0-3296 GCA_035471605.1 Anaerolineales bacterium
GAGGCGTCACCCGGCTCCGGATGCTTCACGTCGTGAACTGTGATCATGCGCTTGCGCTCAGAGTCGAACGGCACCTCGCTCTCGCGCGGATAGGCTTGCTTCAACTCCACGCGATACGCCCCGCCCTTGGCGGCCGCCACAAGCAGGGCACCTTCAGTTGGGTCGCCGACGATACGATAGCTCCGTCCGCCCTCTTCCAGGTCGATCGCTTCCAGTTCGGCGTCATTATTGAGCACGCCCAGCCACAGCGCCGTGCGCACGCCGGGATAGTGGCTGACATCCACGGCACGGTCGTGCTCGCGGAACTCCCCGTGCGGGGCATAGCCAGTGCCCGTGATCTTCAGCAGCGTGCCGTCGACCCACACGCTTGTGACGGTCATCTCGTTCTGCGTAAGCGTCCCGGTCTTGTCGGAGCAGATCACCGTGGCGGATCCGAGCGTCTCGACAGAGGCCAGTCTGCGGATCAAGGCGTGGCGCCGGATCATTTCCTGCATGCCCAGGGCCAGGCTGATGGTGACCACGGCCGGGAGCCCCTCGGGCACGGCCGCGATCGCCAGGCTGACGGCGATAATGAAGATTTCGGTGATGACCTTGGCATTCTCCGAAAAGTAGGCCGCCGGCGAGCCCCACAGCCCCCCGATCTGCGTGTTGTTGACGAGTGAAATCAGGAAAACCACTGCCACCAGCGCCAGGGCAGCATAGCTCAGCGTGCGCCCCAGCTGGTCCAGGCGGCGCTGAAGAGGCGTGATCTCCTCGTCCACGTTCTGCAGCATGCTGGCGATCAGCCCCAGCTGCGTATTCATCCCGGTGCTGGTGACCACGCCGCGCCCGCGTCCGTAGGAAACCAACGTGCCCATGAAGGCCGTGTTGCGGCGGTCTCCCAGGGGCACGTTGCGCTCCATCACGCTCGCAGAGTTCTTCTGCACCGGAAGCGACTCGCCGGTCAGCGAGGCCTCCTCGATGCGCAAGTTCACCGCTTCCATCAAGCGCACATCGGCCGGCACATAGTTGCCGGCCTCCAGGAAGACGATATCCCCGGGAACCAGTTCCCGCGCCGGGATCACCCTGCGCCGCCCATCGCGCAGCACGTGAGCCTCCGGGGCGGCCAACCGCTTGAGCGCCGCCAGCGCCTGCTCCGCCCGCCGTTCCTGGACGATCCCCAGCACCGTGTTAAGCACCACAATCGCCATGATGGCGGCGGCATCCACCCACTCCCCCAGCAGAGCGGAAACAGCCGAGGCCCCCAGCAGCAGAAGCACCACGAAGTTGTTCAGCTGCCCCCACAGCAGTGAGAGGAAGCCGATCGGCTTTGCCTCCTGCAGTTGGTTCGGGCCAAACCGCACCAGGCGCTCGGCAGCTTCCTTGGCCGTGACGCCCGTCTCGTGGACCTGCAGGTCGCCCAGCACCCGGTGGATATCGAGGGCGTGCCAGTCAGTTTGCTGCAGCGTGCCCAGGTTTCCTACTCGAAGTCCATCTGCCATCCAGACCTCATTCCGCTTTGTGCCTCAAGAAAAAGACCACCACGGGAGTCGTGGTGGTCTTGCCGGCGCTTCAGTGCGCATGGGTTGCCGATGGCGTTTTCGCCAATGGGATGACGACAATCCAACCTGCGATCTTCAGGACAGGCGGCTACTCCCCAACCGCTGTTGAGTGTATGCGGCGGCACCGACATTGTCAAGTTGCCCCCCGTGCCGCCTGTGCGGGCCTCGCGTGCGCGGCACTACCTAGTGCTCCGGCCCGATGCGCGTGTCGGGGGCAATCTGGGCGTCCTTGGGCAGCACCACGATGCCGTCCCGGACAAACCAGTTTTCGTGGTCCTGATCATGGCCCTTCGGAAACGGGCGGATCACCACACCCTTTCCGAGTTGGACATTCTTGTCCAAAATGGCGCCTTGAATATCGCAGTCCGGGCCAATTCCGAGCTCGGGCGAGTAGAAGTCCAGTCCATTCAGCACCGAGTCGCTGATGCGTGTTCCAGCCCCCACCTGGCTGCGGATCCCCACAACCGAATGGGTGATCTGGGCTCTCTCGATCCGGCAGCCCTCGGCTAGCAGCACGTCGGACAGTGTGCTCTCCGCCACCTCGGTGCAGGGCAGGACGGGCTCGTGTGTATAGATCGGCAGCTCCGGATCATGGAAATTGAACGGTGCGTCACGCTCCGCCAGGAGCAGGTTGGCGTCGTAGTAGGCGCGGATGGTCCCAATGTCCCTCCAGTAGCCTTCATGAGCATAGCCGCACACCACGTGGGAGCGAACCGCCCCGGGGATGACGTCGATGCCGAAATCCGTGTGGCTCGGCGCCCGCGTCAGGATGTCCTCCAGGACGTCAACGTCGAACAGGTAGATGCCCATCGAGCCAAGCAGGGGCATCTCGGCGTCGTCGCGACTAACCAGCCTCTCCACGACGGCCGGGTCATGCGGTTTCTCGGAGAATTCGGAGATGCGACCGTCGGCTTCCACTTTGAGAATGCCGAGGCGGCTGGCTTCCGCGCGCGGCACGGGATGCACGGCCACGGTGATGTCCGCCTTGTGATCCCAATGGAACTCTGCCATGCGACGATAGTCCATGCGGTACAGGTGATCCCCCGCCAGGATCAAAACGAATTTTGCCCCTGTGGCGCGGATCTCCGAAAGCTGTTTGCGGACCGCGTCGGCCGTTCCCTGGTACCAGTCGCCAGACTGGAGCGTCTGCTCTGCCGCCCAGATCTGGACCCAGCCCGAGTGGAAGGCGTCGAAGCGATAGGCGCGCGAGATGTGCCGGTGCAGCGAAACCGAGCTGAACTGGGTCAGCACGGCAATATGGTACACGCCGGAGTTGATGCAGTTGCTGATGGGGATATCGACCAGCCGATACTTGCCGGCGATCGGAACAGCGGGTTTGGAGCGCACGGTGGTCAACGGGCTCAAGCGGGCCCCGCGCCCGCCGCCCATGATGACCGCCAGCACTTGGCGGTGCCTAGATTCCATCTTCACCCTCCGTCAATCGACGTACAGCCGACTCCCGATGGTCGAGGTCGCTTAAGCGCAGCGCGAGACTGCCCAGGGCACTCTCGCGCGGATGGGGAAGCGGGCGAGCGCCCGCGATCATGGGGTGGGGGCTGTTGTATAATGCCGAAGGTGGGAATCGAACCCACAATCCCGAAGGAACACGATTTTGAGTCGTGCGCGTCTGCCAGTTCCGCCACTTCGGCCCACGCAGAAAGTATAACACGCGCCTGATCAGGCAAGCATGAAGCTCGGAATCATCGGACTGTCACAGGCCGGCAAGACCACCATTTTCAACGCGCTGACGCGCGG
>DATIPW010000098.1:0-1977 GCA_035471605.1 Anaerolineales bacterium
CGTCCTGGCCAACGCCTCCTACGTACTGGCGGCGGCTTCCGATCCGCTCAACCTGGGTTGGAATCTGCTGGGCACCGCGCATATCTCATGGCAGCCGCTGCTCACGGCCGGCGTGGCCCCGCTGCAGACCCTGGTGCTGGCGGCGGGCCTGCTCTGGTCAGCGCGCGTGGCGCAGAAGGCGGCGGCCGAGTCGCGCATCTCTCCCATCCCGGTCATGGCCTATGCCGCGGCCGCGGTCCTGCTCCTGATGTGGCTCTTGCTGTGAGGCGATCTGAGCTCCTGGCACGTGTGATGGTGGGCCTTGCGGCCTTGGGGGCGATCTCCATTCCGTTGATCGTGCGCGGGCAGACGCCGCTGGTCCACGGCCGCATGGCGGAAGACGGCGGCTGGAGCCCGGACACGCTGCACGCCGTCGCAGGTGTGCCCCTGCAGCTGCGCCTTGCTTCGGATGACGTGGTGCACGGCTTCGCCGTTGGCCGCCTGGATTTCCCTTCCGTCGATATCCTTCCGGGCCAAGTTCACGACATCACCCTGCTGTTCAGGGAACCCGGCACCTACACGTTCTACTGCACCCGCTGGTGCGGGCTGAACCACTGGCGCATGCGCGGCACCATTGAGGTTGCAGGCGACTCGACGACGGCCAGCGCACCGGATGAACCCGGCAGTCCGCTGTATGCCGGGCTGGGAATTGACCTGGATGCCCCCCGCAGCGCGCCCGTGATTCCCGCGCACAAGCCGGCCGCTGCCTTGCCGACACAGCAGCTCATGGCCGAGCTTGCAGACTACATGTCCCTGGAACACTATCGGAGCCACTCTCCGTATGAAGTATGGCAGCAGCTCCGCACGGATCCTGACTTTGCCGGGCGGGACGACGCCGAGCTCTGGAGCCTTACGGCTTCGATTTGGCGCGCCCATACCACGCCCGAGGGGCTGGCCGAGGGCCGGGAGCTCTTCGCCCAGAACTGTGCCGCCTGTCATGGGGAGGGGGGAGCCGGCGACGGTGTGTTCGCCGACGACCTGGCGGCCGCCGGGACGGCCTCATTGCCGGGTATGATGGGCGACAGCGGGATGGTGATGCAGTCGCCCGCCAGCCTGACGGACGCGGCGCGCATGCTGGCCGCCAGCCCGGCCTTGTTGCAGGGCAAGATCCTGCGCGGCGGCATGGGCACCGGCATGCCGTCCTGGGGCCCGATCTTTACCGAGGAACAGACCTGGAACCTGGTTGCCCATCTCTACTTGTTCCAGTTCGAGGTCCGCTAGAACAGGAGGTTTTATGGGTCAAAGGAGAAAACCACGGACGCACACGGGCCGCCGCAACCTGGCCCTGCCGGCCATCGTGTTCGGCGCGCTGCTCATCCTTGCCGCAGTCATCCTGCTGACACAGCAGAATGCGGCAGGAGGCACGCCCCGCCTCGCCGTGGACACGCAGAAGATCGACTACGGCTACGTCAAATTCGGCGAGACGCGGGCCTTTGAGATCCAGGTCTCGAATGCCGGCGATGGCGTGCTGCGCTTCGAGAAGGAACCGTATATCGAAGTCCTGGAGGGATGTTGACCGCCCAAACTGACCATCGGTTCGATGGTCCTGGATCCCGGCGAGAGCACAACGATCAAGTCCGGCCCCTTCATGATGCACGAAGGCATGGATGGTCCGCACAACTTCGGCGTGCACCTGATCACGAATGATCCGCAGCAGCCTGAGCTGATGGTCAACGTGCTCTCTGACTGGGGACCCTGAGGCAGGTGCCGGAATTTTCTGCAGGATGACAGGAGCAGCATGGAATTGAAGATGGCAGGATCGTACAAGGATCCGGTGTGCGGCATGGACGCAACTCCCGAGACCGCCGCCGGCAAGTTCGAGTACAAGGGCGTCACGTACTATTTCTGTTCCCCGGGCTGCAAGCGGTCGTTCGAAAAGGATCCAGAGAAGTACCTGGACCCCTCCTACACGCCGCACATGTAGCACGGCCGCCGGCC
>DATIPW010000099.1:0-2388 GCA_035471605.1 Anaerolineales bacterium
GTGGAACCTGGCCTCGCTGCGCAGCCAGATCTCCATGATCGAGCAGGACATCTTCTTGTTTTCGCGCTCGATCGGCGAGAACATAGCCTTTGGGAAGCCGGCGAGCACGTCCGCCGAGGTGCGGGCCGCGGCCCAGGCGGCGCAGGCGGACGAGTTCATCGAGATCTTTGGGCAGAAGTATGAGACCGTGATCGGTGAGCGCGGCGCCATGCTTTCCGGGGGCCAGCGCCAACGCCTGGCGCTGGCGCGAGCCTTCCTGACCGATCCGCGGGTCCTGATCCTGGACGACGCCACCTCGGCGATCGACTCGGACACGGAGGACAAGATCCAGCGGGCCATCGCCAATGCCGCCCGCGGCCGCACCACGCTGCTGATCACGCACCGGCTTTCGCAGATCCGCTGGGCCGACCTGATCCTGGTGATGCGCCGCGGCGCGATTGCGGCCATGGGAACGCACGATGAGCTGTTGCGCACTTCAGAGGCCTATGGCCGGATATTCCGCGAGTAGAGGCTGGCAGACGGGCCCTCGATCCATGAAGCGCGGGGAACCCGGCCCCCGGTAGAGCACGCGTCCGTGGCTGATCACTGACCTATGAGCTTCTTCCAGGCACTCAACCCCGAGGACTACGACCGGCAGTATTCCGACCGACAGCTGATGCGGCGGATCGGAGAGTACTTCAAGCCGCAGACCCGGCGCCTGGCCGGGATCATGCTGCTGGTGATTGCCCTGGGAGCGCTGTCGGCGGCGTGGCCGGTGATCGTCAGCTGGCTGGTGGATGTGCTGGCAACACAGCCGACGATGCGGCTGATCGCGGTGGCCGGGCTGGTGCTGGTGGTGATCGCCTTTCTGCAGTGGGGCATGAACTGGGGGCGGCGCAGCCTGGTGGCGCGGGCGGTGGGTGACGTGGTGCTGGAGCTGCGAGGCCGGGCCTTTGCGGCCGCCTCCGAGCACGACCTCTCCTTCTACGATCAGTTCTCTTCCGGGCGGATCGTGTCGCGGATCACCTCCGACAGCAACGACTTCGGCCAATTGGTGGTGATCTCCACCGAACTGGGCGCGCAGCTGCTGCAGGTCCTGATCCTGGCCGTTGTGCTGGTGCGGACCGACTGGCGCATGGCCCTGTTGCTGTTCTCCTTCCTGCCGATCATCGTGGGCATGACCCTGGGCTTTCGCGGCCTGGCGCGGCGGGTGACGCGGCGCGGCATGCAGGCCATGGCCGACGTGAATGCAACCATCAAGGAGACGGTCAGCGGGATCTCGATCGCCAAGAACTTCCGCCAGGAAGAGTCGATCCTGCGCACGTTTGACGCGGCCAATCTGCAGTCCTACCGGGTCAACGTGCAGCGCGGGATGGTGCTCTCGCTGGTCTTTCCGGTATTGAACGCCAGCGCGGGCGTGTTCACGGCGATCCTGGTTTACGCCGGCGCTCTGAGCATCACCCGCGGTTTGATCACCATCGGCGCCTGGTATCTCTTCCTGATGAGCCTGGATCAGTTCTTCTTCCCGGTTCAGAACCTGGCGGCCTTCTGGGCCCAAATCCAGCAGGGCCTGTCCGCCGCCGAGCGCGTGTATGCGCTGATCGACGCGGATCCGAACGTGGTGCAAACGGCCCGCAACCCGGTGCCCCGGCTGCGCGGCGAGGTGCGCTTTGAGCATCTGCACTTCCGCTACACGGAGAAGGAGCGTGTTCTGCAGGACTTCAACCTGCGTGTGCTGGCGGGGGAAACGCTCGCCCTGGTCGGCCATACCGGGGCGGGCAAGTCTTCGATCGCCAAATTGATCGCGCGTTTCTACGAGTTCCAGCAGGGACGGCTGACGATCGACGGGCTGGATATTCGCACGCTGGATCTGCAGCAATACCGGCGCCAGCTGGGCATTGTGTCACAGGTGCCCTTCCTGTTCTCCGGGACGGTGGCGGACAACATCCGCTATGCGTGCCCGGACGTGGCTGAGGCCGAGATGCTGGCCATGGCCCGGCGGGTTGGCGACGGCGAATGGCTGGAAACCCTGCCGGCCGGCCTCCACACCGAGGTGGGCGAGCGCGGGGGACGCCTGTCGATGGGGCAGCGACAACTGGTGGCGTTGATGCGCGTGCTGGTGCAGCGCCCCGCCCTCTTCATCCTGGACGAGGCCACGGCCAGCATCGATCCTTTCACCGAGTGGCAGATTCAGCAGGCGCTCAGCCTGATCCTGCAGAATTCGACCAGCCTCCTGATCGCGCACCGCCTTTCGACGGTCAAGGCGGCCCACCGGATCCTGGTGATGGAGCGCGGCCGGATCATCCAGGAGGGCAATCACGAGCGCCTGTTGCAGGAGGGCGGCCACTATGCCTCGCTGTACAACACCTACTTCCGGCATCAGAGCCTGGCCTACGTTGAACAAGCACG
>DATIPW010000100.1:0-36639 GCA_035471605.1 Anaerolineales bacterium
CGAGCCCCTCAAGACCGTGTATGCGGAGGCAGAAAATGTTCCTCAGTTGCAGCAGGTCCTGCGGCGATCGCAATACCTTGTGATCTACTACGCCCTTCAGCATGGCAGGAACGCTCCGGCGAATGTAATGCGTGCGCTGGAAGACCTGACGCCCGAGACGACCATCTGGCTTAACGGGATCGAATATGTGCGTGTCTACGCACTGCATGAATTGCCCAGCGATTTCTACGATCGCCTCTGGCCATGATTGGCCACTCTCCTCACAGATCGAACCCTTGCGGGCAAAATGGATGCTGTGGTCTGCCAACGACGGTGACCGGCACACGTTGATCATCCATTGGCGTGTGCCCCTGCCTGCGGCGCCACTCCGTAGACTGTGAGTGGATTGGGGTTGACGGATACCGCCTCGTGACGGTCAGCCTGCTTGAAGTCGCCGAAGCTACGCGGGGCCACGGGGCGTCCGGCTCCCTATTGCATGCCCAGAGGGGATCTATGTCGGTGCTATGGGGTCGGCGTGGCGGCGGGCGTCCGGGTGGGATACTGGGTGTAGGTGGGAACAGGGGTCCGCGTCGGCCGCGTCGTCGGTGTCGGCGTGAAGGGCGGCAGGAAAGCCGGATCGCCATGCCACGGCAGGAATCGCGATAGAGTCCGCGGATCTTCCGAAGATCGGATCTCCACGCGCTGCAGGACGAAAAGGTTGCTCTTTCCCTGGTCGGCTGTAAATCCTGTCGCCCCCATGCCGGCGATATACCCGGCAAAGTGGACGTAGTCCACAGCCGCGTTGCTGTTCTGCCCGAAGGGATAGGCAAAGGTGAGGATGGGCACGCCCAGCAGCTCGGTCAGCTTCTGGCGTGAGCCAACGATCTCCCACCGCATCGCGGCAGGCTCAAGCGCCAGGAAGTTCGAGGGGTGGCTCATCGTGTGACTGCCCACTTCCCAGCCGGCCGCCACCATTTCTTGCACCTGGCTGACGCTCAAGTAGTTCGGCACCCCGATGTAGGAATACGGAACATACAGTACGCCCGTGAAGCCGTACTTCTGCATGATCGGAAACGCATTGGAATAGTTGTCCAAATTCGCATCATCGAAGGTGATCAGGATCGGCCTCGGCGGTAGCAGCGCTCCCTGCGTGATCGCTTGCACCAACATCGAGGCGGAGATCGTCGTGTACTCCCAGTCCCGCAGCAGCTTCAGCTGGGCCTCAAAGTTTTCCGGTGTCACGTAGTAGCGGCTGCCAGAGGGCGAAACGCCGATATGGTGGTACATCAGGATCGGCACCTGCACCACATCCGGACCCTGCAGCACCCAGGTGGGCGTCGGGGTGATCGAGGGTCTCGAGGTGGGCGCAACGCTGGGGATCGCGCTGGCCGTGGCAGTAAATGGCACCGGTGTGTATGAAGGCGTGAAAGTGGGCAGCGGCGCCGTGCTGCAGGCCGCCAGCACGGCTGCGATCATGAGCCAAGAGTGTCGCAATGGGATGGGTTCCTTTGTAGCCGGATTGATCGAAGGGATTCTGGCCGAGACCGCAGGGCGGAGCACGGGCGGTCTGCCGCCTCCGTCGGCGAAGCGGATGGCTAGCGGTTCAGCTCCCAGATGATTCGCAGGCCGTCCAGGGTCAGCCACGGGGCGAGCACGTCGATGACTCTGGTCTCGCGCGCGATCAGCTCCGCAAGACCTCCCGTGGCGATGACCTTCATGTCCGGCCCGAGATCTTCCCGGAAGCGCGTGACCATACCCTCCGCCATGCTGACGTGGCCGAAAAGCAGGCCCGCCTGCATGGCGTGCGCCGTGTTGCGACCGATGACAGAAGGAGGTCGCTGGAGATCAATGCGCTGCAGCTTGGAGGTGTGCGTGAAAAGGGCGTCGGCCGCCAGCGTAATTCCGGCAGTGATGGCACCGCCCAGGTAGTCACCGTCCTTGGTGACCGCGTTGAAGGTCGTGGCCGTTCCGAAATCGATGATGCAGGCCGGGCCGCCGTAGAGCCGCAGGGCCGCAACCGCATCCGCCACACGATCCGCGCCGACAGCCTTGGGGTCTTCGTATCGGATGCGGATCCCCGTCTTCACACCTGCATCCACGACGAGGGGTTCTTGGCGGAGGTATTCGCGGCATGCCAGGATCACGCGCTGCGTCAGCTGTGGAACCACAGACGCCAGGCAGATCCCAGTCAGGGACTCGGCCGAGCGCGCGGCGTGCTCGAGCAGCCCGAGGAACTGAAGACCATACTCATCCGGCATGCGATCGTGATCTGTGGCCAGCCGCCAATGGGGCCCGAGCGCGTCGCCCTCGTAGAGGCCAAGTGCCAGATTGGTGTTGCCTACATCAACAGTCAGCAGCATGCCTCACTCCGCGGTTGGCCGGAGCCCCGGTCGGAGCACGGCCTCGGCTTCTTTGCTGGCGCAAAGCACCAGGAAGAGAAGCAGGGGGAAGATCTGCAGGATGACACGAGTGGAAGAATAGGACAAATGCCAAGCCAGATCATAGGGGGATATCAGATAGGCCGCATAGTACCCGAGAAGCTGGACCCCCAGAATGATAAACCCTGCAGCGAAGGCCGGGCGGACTTGTCCGGCAACCCGGGCACGGAAGAGTCCGTAGTATACGGCCAGCACGGGAAGAACGCCTACCCCAAGCCCAAGTATCCCCCAGCTGCCGAACCCGGTCAATTCGCTGCCGAGATAGCCGAGAATCATGCTGTGCCGGGCCGGATCGGAGATCTGACGCAGCGAGCCGCCAGCGGCCGCACTGAGGATATCGCCCGAGGGGGCCAGTCGGAGCCGGAAAAACACCAGGGCTGCCAGCGGCCCGGAAATCCCTGCCGTTAGCCAAACGATCGGGCGCCAAGAGAATTGTCGCGAAAGCAGCACCAACAGCGCCGCCCCCGTGCCCACCACCAATACGGCGCCTTCATTCTTGGTCCAAGCTGCGAGGCCTGTGGTCACGCCCGCCAGGGCCACCAGTCCCAAGTCTCCGCGGTTCGCGTACAGATACAAGAGCACCCCCGTGGCGAGAAGAAAGAACGCCATCGGGATATCTGCCATTTGCCGGGCGCCTTCATTAACGAAGACAGGGAGGCCCCAGAGCAGGGTCAGGCCGAGCGCGGCCTGGCCGATCGACTTGCAGGAAGCCAGGGCGCTGGCAAGCAGGCCGACGCACGCGATCGAAAACAGCGCGCTCTGGAGCATGGGGACGCCTGCCGACTCGCTGCCCAGCATCTCCCATCCAGCGGCGATGTTGGCGGCGAGCAGCAGCGGGTAGTCCGCGTGAAAGATGGGGTCCATGCGTGGCGAGAAGGAATCACGCCAGTGTGCCTGATCGATGTGCAGAAAACGGGCGGCGCGGTTGTACATCATCCAGGCATCCCAATCGCCCTGCCGGCGCCGAAGCAGGTAATTGCCGGTGGTCGTCAGCGAGACGAGAAACACCATCAGGCTGACAAGTACCCACAGGCGCTGAGGCGCGGCCAGCGAGGGGGGGAAGGGAGCCAGCCGCGCTTCTTGATCACGAAGGCGCTCGCGCCGGACCGTGATGACGAGCAAGACTGCCAGAAACAGAAGGTTTATGTAAAGGAACGCGTTCTGGGCTGGGAGGATCAGAAGATATCCGAAGTAGAGCAGCGATTGCAGGCCCGCCCCGATGCCCGCGCCCAGAAAGAGTTTGAAACTCAGACCGGCTAGAGTCCGTTCAGGCCACAGCATGTGGACCAGGAGAATGCCGTTCAGAACCGCGGGCGCGAAGACGAGCAGCGCTTGCATGCTTATTCCACGCTCCGATGCATCAGATAGATGCCTGCCCCGCGGGCGGCGATGTCGAAATCAGCTCCGTCATCCATCCGCCAGCGCTCCAGTGAGTCGCGGCTCAGGTTGGCAATGTTGTACTCCTGGTCGGTACCGCGTACAAGAACCAGGGGGGCGAGAGCGTACTGGGTAAGAATGTACTCCCCCTCGTCGTTCGCCGGATCGTAGCTCGCCCCGGGGATGTCCGAATCAGAGATGTACCCCACGAAGCCGCGGACAAACGGAATGTGTTGCTTGACGGCCGCAAAGCGCTCTTCCCAGTGCGCTACCGGGTCCTCGTTCAGACTTCCCAACTCTCGGGACGCCACAAAATTCAGAATGCTGGCGTACAGGCTGGCCGCTGCGATTAGCCCCAAGAAGGCCCGCCGCAGGAAAAGCATCTTCATGTCGGGCTTTCCGCGGCCCTCACGGTCTCGATGATCTCGGCCACCAGATCATAGCGGCTGAACTGAGGCATCAGGTACACACCCTGTGCCCACTCCTTGATCTCCTCGATCAGTTCCACCGCGATCGACAGGCCTACTCTGGAGGCATCTTCTCCGGCTGCCTGCAACCTGTGGAGGGTGTCGTCAGGAATGGAAATCCCGGGCACCTCATGATTCAGGAAATTGGCGTGCCGCAAGCCCACCAGGGGCAAGACGCCGACCAAGACGGGCCTTTCCAGGGGTCCGTGTTTGAGCTCATAGCGCTGGAGCAACTCGCGACCCTCACTCGGTCGGTAGATGGGCTGCGTCAGGAAGAAGTCTGCTCCAGCCTGCACCTTGCGATGCAGATTGCGGATCTCCTGCTCGGGCTCAGGGGCTGCAAGGTTCAGGGCTGCGCCGACGAAGAAGTTGGTGGGCTGGCCGATGCTCGCACCGGCATGATCCAGTCCCGCGTTGAAGCCCTGCTTGATGAGACGGATGAGCCCGGAAGGAACGAGGTCGTAGTTGTCCATGGCCTCGGGGTAGTCGCCGATCGCCGTGGGGTCCCCCATAATGACCAGCACATTGCGGATACCGAGGGCATGCGCCGCCAGCAGATCGCCTTGCACTCGCAGCAGGTTGCGGCCGCGGGTGGGGAAGTGCAGTGTGGTCTCGACCTTGACTTGGCGCTGGACAACATCGCACACCGCCCAAGCTGACATGCGCATGCGCGCCATGGGGCTGTCAGCGACGTTGATCACGTCCGCTCCCGCCTCAGCCAAAAGCGAAGCGCCCGCCAGAAGCTTGTGGGTGGAGAGGCCGCGTGGCGGATCCATTTCCACGGCGATGGCGAACTGGCCCCGGCCCAGCTTCTGGGCAAAGTCGGTCTCCCCTGGCCTTGCCGTTTCGACGATCTCATCCTCTGCAATTCCAATCAGGGTCGGAAGCTCAGCGGTCGGCGCCGCGTCGAGGGCGCGGCGCATGGCAGCAATGTGCTGGGGGGTCGTTCCGCAGCACCCGCCGATGATTGAGGCGCCCGCCGCCCGGAAGGAGAGGGCGTACTCGGCGAAGTACTCCGCGTCGGCCGGATACATGATTCGACCGCCGACTTGCTCGGGCCAGCCAGCATTTGGCTTGACCCAAAAGCGACCCTGAGGCGCTGCCTGGTGCATTTCCTTGAGGATGCGCAGCAGTTGCGCCGGACCGCCCGAGCAGTTGACGCCGATCACGTCCGCGCCCGCCTCGTACAAAGCCCGGGCAACCACAGTGGGATCATCCCCCAGCACCGTGCGGTCATCCCGAGTAAATGTTACGGAGGCGACCAGCGGCAGGCTGCAGACCTCCTTGGCTGCGCGCGTCGCCTCGCGGATCTCGAGCAGGTCACTGACTGTTTCCACAACGATCAGGTCGGCTCCTGCGGCGCATAGGGACTCGATCTGCTCGGCAAAAGCCAGACGGGCCTGCTCAGGTTGAACCCGGCCAAAGGGGGCGAGACGCACGCCCAAGGGACCGACGTCACCCGCCACCAGCACGTCCCCGGATGCCCGCGCGGCGGCGCGCTTGGCCAGCTCGACCCCGGCCTGATTTATCTTCCCCGTTCGGTATTCAAGGCCGTGTCGGCTGAGCTTGAAGCGATTGGCGCCGAAGGTGTTGCTCAGGATGACTTGCGCTCCCGCCTCAATGTACAGGCGATGCACCTCGGCCACCGCATCCGGATTCGAGAGATTGAGTTCGTCGAAGCATTTCTCGAAACTCGTGCCGCGGCTATGCAGCATCGTCCCCATTGCGCCGTCGGCAAGCAGTACGTTGTTGGAAATCCGTGTCAGGATGTCGCTCATGCCTTCACCACTGTGGCTTCTTGATGACCGTCAGCGCGGCGTCGTCGCGTTCGATGACGTGCACGACCGGTGCCTCGGGATAGGACGCCAGGTCCATATCATAGCGCGTGAGAGCCACCACATAATCGTAGTGCTCCAGGCGTTCTTTTTCGTAGGTCGAATAGACCCTGAGATCCGGCCGCGCGTAGGCTTGGAACAGATGCGTGGGTCCTTCGACCCATACACTGGAGCTCGGCGCCGCCATCGCCGACAAGTAGTCTGCGGCCTCGCGGAACGAGGTTCCCCAATAGTCTAGCTCGTACCGGCGAAATGCGCCTTGAACTCCGCCGACAAGCCGGTTGTAGTAGATGTATTGGTAGGGATGCAGGCGCACGCCATCGACGACTCCCGGTAGGATGGCTAGAGCCATGACCGCCAGCTGCACACGCGAATCCCTGAATTTCTGAAATGCCAGCCCCGCCAGCATGAACAGCGGCGGGAGAATGAAGATTACCTGCCGGGAATTATCGTAAAGTGGGGAGCGACTGAGGATGAGGCCAGCCAATGGTAGGACGAACCAAACCAGGCCGAGCATCAGAATGGCAAGCGATGCCCGATCCTTGCGAATACTCATCCAGAGGCCGGCGGCGGCGCCCCCCAGGATCAGCAGCCAGGCCGGCTCGCTGATCTGGATGGCCAACAGCACGGGCAGGTAGGAGGCTGGCAAATCCGTGCTGGCGTAGAAGTGCCCGTTGAAAAGAACTTGCCCTCGCCAAGGGTAGCGCGACATGACAAGTACACTTTCCACCAAATGACCCACGGGATCAGGCCACAGGTAGGGCCACGTGGCGTACATCACAGCCAGCGCGATCGAGATATAGAGCACCAGCAGGGGCAGGGCTCGCCGGCCAAGCCGGCGCACCGCGTAGATCGCGACCATCAGGACCGGCAAAGGCCCAAGGATGCGGATGGAGGTGCTGAAGCCCAAGAGGAACGCCGCCGGCGCAACTCGGCCCAGCCGGCGCACGGCATCCGGCACAGTCCGCCAGAGATAGGCGACGACGAGGGCCAGAACCCCGACCAATGCGGCCCGCCCGCGCAAAAACCAGACGAAATACTTCTCAATGTAGATTGCGGGATCGACCGTCCGCACGTCGGATGCGAAGCGCGCGATGACGTTCGTCTGACCCGCTGCCGCCGCTTGAACAAGGGCGGTGATACTGGCATGGACCAGCGGAGTCGCCAGGAACAAGGCCAGCAGCACTGTGACGCATGCCCCGGTCAACAACCGGAGCCGCCGAGAAAGGACCATCGGGGCCTGCACACCGGCCGCATCCGAGACCGAGTCCACCATTTCAAGCCCTAGTACCAACGTCAGTAGAAAGAAGCTCAGAAAGGGAACGTCCTTGGGGCTGATGAAGGCGTGCCCCCAGATGAGGGGCTGGGTGGCAAGCAGCAAAGTGGCCCCCAGTGAAGCTCTGAGGCTCAACCAACGCGCGCACAGTCGGTAGAAGGCCCACATGCCGAGCAGAAAAGTGAAGAAGTAGAAAAGGTGCCGCAGGTCCGAAATCGACCATGGCAGAATGCCGGCCAGCAGCCTGGCACCGAGCGCCGCGAGCATGACGTAGGCGGGCCCGTAGTTGTCGTAGGTATTCCCGGTCAGCGGAACACTTCCAGTTCGGGGCCACGTGCCGTAGGCTTGCAGCGCCCGGTCGGCATACTTGAAGAACTGACGTTCGTCCCAGGATTCACCATACTGGCGCGTGACTGCCAAGCCCAAAGCCGCCAACACCAATATGGCGGCCCAGCGTAGCTTCCCACTCTGAGCCTTCGTCAGCATCGGTCGGGTGCCCCAATCGAAATCATGCGAGGCCTGCCAAAAACCGGTTCAAGCCGCCCGATCGAGGAATTTCCTTCACAGCCCCGGCACCGACGCACGGGCGGATGGCCGCGCACGGGTCGCACACGGGGATCGTTTCCCGAAGGCATCTCAGCGCTCCTCATGCGGGCGGACGGATCCGGCAGTGCGTGCATGGCAGCGCCCGCGCCGGGCACGCAGATCAGCCCAAACGAACCATCCCGAGAACTGAGCCCGTCCAGCAAAGTCGCCTCACAACCACTGCAGTTCAAATGCCCGTGTCCCCGGCCAACGAACCACTTCTAGGATACGGAGTCATGCTGGTGCCGAGCCCCCCAGTCGCCGGTGCACTCTCCGTCGATGCATGCGGCGGATCGTGGCACCGGTTGGTGCGGGCGCGCGTGTCATTCTACTGGCTGAGCTGCTCGACCCGGGATTCCCCGACGGTGTAGTAGCGCGCGTCCTTGTGGTGAACGACGATCGCCGCCGTCGACTGTTCGGGTATCCACTGACCGGCTGCGCTCAGGCTGAGGCCGAGTTGATCGGCTGCGGCGGGGAGCAGATCGAGCACCTTGCGATGATCCTGCAGGTCGGGAATCGCCGGATACCCCCACGAATAGCGCTTGCCCTGATGCGGGCCGATCCCCAGTTCCCGGCGCACATGCGCATGCAGATACTCGGCGGCTGCCTCCGTTGCCTGGACGGCCAGGCCGTGAGTGAAGTATGCCTCAGAGTAGTCGCCCTGGGCCTGAAGCGCGTCGAACCGCTCGGTGGCCTTGGGGCCCGCCGTCACAACCTGGATGGCAACGACGTCCAATTTTCCCGAACTGGCCGAGGCAAAATAGTCGGCCAGCGAAAGGTGATCCTCGTGGGGCTGCCGTGGACATAGGAAGCGGGTCAACTCGTCGGGCGAGGCAGAGTTCACCATCTTGGGATCATAGATGATCAGATCGTCGCCCTCTGCCTGGCACGGAAAGAGCCCGAAGACACCCCGCGGCTGGAGCCACTTGTCGCGCAGCGCCTCGCGTGTCATCTTTTCAAGGCGGGCTTCGAACTCGAGGCGCAATGCCTCCCACGCCGCCCCGTGCGTATTCTTGGCGCCCCAGGACAGGCGGAAGAGCTCGTTAAGGTTCATGTGTTTCAGCACGATCTCGAGCGGCATTTCCTGGACAATGCGCTGACCCCACTTGAACGGGCTTGGGATCGGCTGCGGCTCGACACTGGACCGCACGCCGGGCGCGGTGACCTTCGGAGCTGCCTGGGACGCCCGGCCCAGCTCCAACTCGGCCTCCCGGTGGACGCGGTCCAGGAGCTCTTCGCGTCGTTGGGGCTCAATGAGCTGATCCATGGTTTCAAGCCCCTCGAAGGCGTCCTTGCAGTAGAAGACGCCCGCAGCGTGCGGGCTGCCATCCTCCGTAAAGAGGATCCTTCGACCAAAGCGCCGGTTGATGGCGGCACCCCCGATGAGTACCGGGAACTCTAACTTGCGGCGGTGCAGCTCGTTGACGATCAGCGGCATCTGCTTTGAAGTGGAGACCAGGAGGGCCGAGAGGCCGATGGCCGAGGCGTTTGCCTCGACCGCCTTCGCCACGATCGTCTCTGCCGGGACCTGCTTCCCAAGATCCACGACTTCATAGCCATTGTTCGCAAGGATCGTCTTCACCAGATTCTTGCCGATGTCATGCACGTCTCCGTAGACGGTGGCCAGAACCACGACGCCCTTGCTTACGCCCTCCTTCCTATCCAAATAGCCTTCCAGGTGGGCGACGGACTTCTTCATGACTTCCGCCGACTGCAATACGAAGGGCAGGATGAGTTCCCCGGCCCCGAACTTGTCACCGACCTCCTTCATGGCTGGCAAGAGCACGCTATTGAGGATTCGGACGGCTGCCTCATGCCTGCTGGGGGAACCGCCCTGATCTATGAGGGTGTCTATGTCCGCCTCAATCCCATCCTTGTGGCGGTGGAGAATGCACCAGTGCAAGCGCTGCTCAGGCGACATATCCGCTGTTGGGTCGGCGGCGCTGCGCTCTGCGGCCAGCGGCGCGACCTGGTCGAAGTGTTCGATGTAGCGCTGCAAGGCGTCCGGCCGGCGATTGAAGATCAGGTCCTCTGCAAGTTCGCGCTCCTGCGCCTCTATCTCAGCGTAGGGCCGCACATGCGAGGCGTTGACAATGGCCATGTCGAGACCGGCCTGCAGGCAGTGATACAGCATGACGGAATTGAGCACCGGACGGGCCTGGGGCGCCAGGCCAAAGGAAAGATTGCTCACGCCCAAAGAGGTCAGCACCCCCGGCAGGTTCTGCTTGATCAGCCGAATTCCCTCAATGGTTTCCACTGCCGAATTGGCGAATTCGGGGTCACCGGTGGCCAGGGTGAACGTCAAGGTGTCAAACACCAGATCCTGGGCTTTCAACCCGTGGTCCGTCACAGCCATCTCGAAGATGCGTTTGGCGACCTCGAGTTTCTTGTCGCGCGTCTTGGCCATGCCGGCCTCATCGATGGTCAGCACGATAATGGCGGCGTTGTGGGCCTTGGCGAGCGCAAAGACCTTGTCCGCCTTGCCGCGCCCCGATTCCAGGTGCGTCGAATTGATCATGCAGCGCCCTGGGGCGGTCTTCAGGGCGGCCTCCAGCACATCCAGCTCCGTGGTATCGATCACCAGGGGTACGTCCACGCCGAGCTCCAGCTTCTTGACGACTTTGCGCATGAGGTCGAGCTCATCCGGACGCTCGGTGACGGCGCAGGAGATGTCCAGCGCATGGGCTCCTCCGGCGACCTGTTGCCGCGCCAGCTCGAGGATCCCGTCGTAGTCCTCCTCCAGCAGCATCTGCTTGAACTTGCGTGAGCCTTGGGAATTGCAGCGCTCGCCCAATAGGGTGGGCGGCGGATCCTGGCGCATGGCCACGGCCGACATGGCCGAAGACAGCTGTGGTTCGCCGTACGGCGGGCGAGGCGGACGAGGACGCTGGCCCAGGCCCTCCACCAGAAGCCTCAGGTGCTGGGGCGTGGTCCCGCAGCAGCCGCCCACGACGCTAATCTTGTTCCGGTCGACAAATTCGATCAGCGCCTGCGCGAAAGGCTCTGGTTCCAACGGATACACCGCTTGGCCATCCACGTTGAGCGGCAGGCCCGCATTGGGGATGCAGGACACCGGAAGGGTCGCCTTCTCTCCCAGGACGCGAATTGGCTCCCGCATATGCTCCGGCCCAGTCGAGCAGTTCAGACCGATGACGTCGATTCCCAGCCCCTCCAGGATGGTCAGGGCTGCAGCGATATCCGTGCCGAGCAGCATGCGGCCGGTGGTGTCCAGCGTGACCTGCGCCTGGATGGGGAGGTGGATCTGGGTGTCCGCAAAGGCCCGTTGGCAGCCGGCGATCGCAGCCCGCACTTCGAGGATGTCCTGCGAGGTTTCGATGAGGATGACATCCACGCCGCCTAGGATCAGGCCCACAGCCTGCTCACGGAAGACTTCTGCCAGGTCGTCGAAGTTCACATTCGACAACTCGGGATCATTTGCCGAAGGCAGCTTCCCGGAGGGTCCGATGGAGCCAGCCACGAAACGGGGTTGACCTGTCGACCGGGTGTATTCATCCGCCAATCTGCGCGCCAGAGCCGCGGCGGCCTGGTTGATCTCCATGATTCGATCCTGCAGGCCGTACTCCTGCATCGTGATGCGATTGGCACGGAAGGTGTCGGTTTCAATGACGTCCACGCCCACTTCGAGAAAAGAGCGGTGGACCTGCTCAACGGCCTGCGGATGCGAGATCACCAGATAGTCGTTGCATCCGTTGTACCGTTCGCCGCCAAATTCCTTGGCCGTCAGGTTCTGCGCTTGGAGGCTGGTGCCCATCGCGCCGTCGAACACCAACACCTTCTTCTCGAGAGCATCCAGGAATTGGCGGTTGGTCGTCGGTTGTCGGTTCATTGCTGCATCTCTGCCATTTCCACGCGTGGGGTCCTGAACTGCCATTGCCCGGCTGCAGTCATTTGGCGGAGGCGATCCGGGTCTGCATCCGCCCAACTCGATTCGGGCTTGCGTGCCGAGAAGAGCGTGACACAGCTCTTCGCGCCCAGGCAGTGTTCGCCCTCCTCCGCCCATCCAGAACACATCGCCTGCGCACGCCGTTCCACGCACGCGAACCATACGTGGGCAGGAGTTTCCTTGCATTGGATCAAAGTGACATCCGTCCTATAGGTGCGGCGTCGCCGAATCCCGAAGCGCGAGTTTTGGCGACGCTGGGCCGGGGTACTTCGCTGAGCTTCATGCCGACACGCTCCATCGCAGGGCACTTCCACCCGGTAAGCAAATCGCCTCCCCGGAACGAGAGGCGACCCCACGCGCGTGTCATCTCTCATCTCTCAGACTTGCGTCTGCCGAAATTGGCACCTGCTGGTTGAGCGGTTGCCGAGGCTTCGCAGGGTCGGTCCCTCAGCCTCTCTGGATGAGTCCAGCTCTCTAATTGTTGGCGCAGTCTATCACGGCCGTGAAAACTTGTCAAACTCGGCGCGCACGTTCGTGCTATACTCACTCACAGATTAGGAAAAACTGATCCGTCATGCCAGAGGTACGGCTGCTGCGCTCGCTCGAGACCCTCAAAGTCCTGGCGGACCCGCGCCGACTGGAGATCCTGAGGTTGCTCATGGCCGCTCCGGCGACCCTGACTCAGCTCGGCAGGCGCATGGGGCACTCGGCCGCCTGGGTAAGTCACCATCTCTCGGCCTTGGAGGGCGCGCGCCTTGTGCAAGCGTACGAGACCCGCGTCGTGGGGAGGGCGACAGAGAAGTATTACCGCGCGGTATCCGGCGGCTTGCTGCTGGAGCAATCGGTCCTGCCCAAGACACACCTTCCGGTGATTGTCTTCTCCGGAAGCCACGATCCCGCGTTGCAGGCGGTGGCGGACCGCGTATCTCAGGGCCGCCAGTTCCTGTCGCTCTACGTCGGATCCCTCAACGGTCTGACGAACCTTAGGCAAGGTATTTGTCATCTTTCAGGTATTCATTTGCGGGATCAGAGCGGAGAGTACAACCGGCCCTATGCCCGGCACTTCTTTGCGGATCGGGAGATTGAACTGGTGACTCTGGCATTCCGTACCCAGGGGCTGATGGTGCCGCCCGGGAATCCGAAGTCCCTGGCAGCTGTTGAGGACTTGGCCCGCACCGGCATCCGTTTCATCAACCGCAACAAGGGATCGGGAACGCGGCTCTGGTTGGAAGCTGAGCTGCACGCAGCCGGGATAGATGTGCGGCGCATTCGGGGCTTTGACCAGCAGGTGTCGACGCACAACCAGGCAGCGAAATTCGTCAAGACGGGAAGAGCGGACGTGGCGTTGGGCCTTCAGGCGGCCGCCCACCGGTTCGGGCTGGATTTTGTCCCCCTGTTCGAAGAGCGATATGACCTGGTCCTGGCCCCGGAGGCGGAGAAGATCCTGGCCCCCGTGCTGGACTACATCCAAACAGGTGCCTTCCGGTCGAGCTTGGCTGCCATGACAGGCTACAACACGGCACACAGCGGTGAACTCACGCGCCTATGAACCACAACTGGCGACAGCATATTCTCTTGAGGCCCCTGTTCATCATATCCCTTCTGGGCGCGGGCCTCATTTCGAGTTGCGGGCCGGAGGCCGCTCCTGGCACTGCCGCCGTGACTACAACCCAAGCTCCGCCGGCAGCCCCTGCCCAGTCTCTGCCCGGGATTGCGGCACCCGCCAATCCGGCGTTGATCCTGGCAACCACGACTTCGACCCAGGACTCGGGGCTCTTGGACGCGTTGATCCCAGTTTTCGAGGAGGAGACGGGATACTCGGTAAAGACCGTGGCGGTTGGAACCGGGCAGGCCCTGGAAATGGGACAACAGGGCAATGCCGATGTGCTGCTGGTGCATGCACCGGGTTCGGAGCAGACCTTCATGTCTGATGGATACGGAAAGGACAGGTTCTTGGTGATGCACAATGACTTCGTAGTCGCTGGACCCGCCGCCGACCCCGCACGTATCCAGGGAGGCTCTGTGGCTGAGCAGGCGTTCCGGAAAATTGCCGCGGCTGGCGCGACCTTCATCTCTCGTGGAGACAAGTCGGGGACGAACACCCAGGAACTGGCTCTGTGGAAGGCGGCGGGCTTGGACCCGGCAGTGGAGAAGCCGTCTTGGTACATGGAGACGGGACAGGGCATGGCCGCCACATTGACGATCGCCTCCGAGAAGCAGGCCTACACGCTTGCCGATCGGGCGACATATCTGGCCACCCGAGACAAGCTCAAGCTGCAGATCCTCCTGGAAGGCGACAACGCCTTGCTGAACGTGTATCACATCATGACGGTGAACCCGTACAAGTGGCCCAAGGTCAATCACATGGGCGCCCTCGCGTTCGCCAAGTGGATCATCACGCCCTCCGTGCAGGAGATCATCGGCGAGTTCGGCGTGCAGGAATATGGCGAACCGTTGTTCATCCCCGATGCAGACAAAACCGACGCCGCTCTTGGTGTGTGAGCCGATGTGCTGGGACCGGTGCGCCAACGGCGCGGGTGTGGGCCGGGGCCCGCGGAGCGAACAATCTTGGCAATGGTCCTAGACTCCGAGGTACTTCAGATCACGCTGCTATCCCTGCGCATCTCGGCGACCGCCACCGCCGTAAGCCTGCTGCTGGGATTGCCGGTGGGGACGCTGCTGGGACTCGGCGGCTTTCGGGGCCGTTCATTCTTTCTCAGCTTGGTGAACACCGGCATGGGATTGCCCCCGGTCGTCGTTGGCCTGGTTGTCGCCATGTCTCTGTGGCGCTCGGGATTTCTGGGTGACCTCAGGCTGATCTACACGCCCACGGCCATTGTCATCGCTCAGGTCATTATTGCGTTCCCTGTGGCCGCCGGATTGACAGCAGCCGCCCTGCAAGCCCTCGATCCGCGCCTGCAGCAGCAGCTGCTTGGGCTTGGCGCCTCCCATATCCAAATGATCTGGCTGCTGTGGCGCGAAGCGCGTCTGCCCTTGCTGGCCGCCTTGATGGCAGCGTTCGGGTCGGTGATCTCGGAGGTGGGCGCTTCGATGATGGTCGGCGGAAACATTCGCGGTCAGACTCGGGTGCTTACCACGGCCATCGTCCTGGAGACCGGCAAGGGCGAGTTTGATATTGCCATCGGGCTGGCTCTGCTGCTGCTCGGTATCACCTTCCTGGTGAACTTCGCCCTGACGCGGATTCAGCAGCGAGCGGCGCGCGGATGAGCGCGCTGCTGGAAGTACGCGGTCTCCGTGTGCGTCGGGCAGGCGCCCTCATCCTGCAAGTCGACTCGCTGGATGTCCACGGTGGGGAGGTCCTGGCTCTGGTGGGGCCAAACGGAGCCGGAAAGACCACTCTGCTGCTCGTTCTGGCTCAACTCTTGGGGCGGCAGGAAGGACAGATGACTTTCTTGGGCAAGTCTCTGGCAAGCTGGGACAAGCTCGAGTATCGGCGCAGGATCTCTCTCGTGTTCCAGAATCCCATGCTGCTTGACATGAGCGTTGAGGACAATGTGGCACTGGGCCTGAAGTTCCGTGGATTGCCCGACGCGGAAATTCGCCAACGCGTAGCGCGCTGGCTGCGGCGCCTGGGCATTCTGACTCTTGCCCAGCGGCGTGCCGTCGAGCTGTCCGGCGGCGAGGCCCAGAGGGTGAGCTTGGCGAGGGCATTTGCGCCGGAGCCCCAGCTTCTGCTCCTGGACGAGCCATTCCCGGGCCTGGATCCGCCGGCGCGGACAAGCTTGATGAATGACTTGGCGGATCTCCTGACGGAGGAGCACCGGACCGCCATCCTCGTTACCCACAATCTGAAAGAAGCCGCGAAACTCAGTGACAGGGTGGCGGTGCTCGTGGCGGGACGGATGCGCCAAATCGGCACGGCGCGACACACAAAGGAACATCCGGCCGACGCGGAGGTGGCGGCCTTCTTGCGCACAATGCCGCGCTGAGGCCAATTTAACGGCTTGCCCCGCGATCGCTCGCGGGGTAGCCAAGACCAACTCAGAGGGAGGAGAGAGAGTCTGACAAGCGGGGCTTCGTGGAAGCCCCACCTAGTCATCTATATGGGGCGGTGATCCGGGTTGGTGCCGCACCAGGCGCAGCCCGGCTTGTCCATGCCATTGCATGCCAAGGCATTCGAGCAGCGGCTGGCGAGCACCCGGGCGGGCTGATCGGGGAGATGGTCAGCCGGATACACCAGCTCGGTCTCCAAGGCGATCTCGTGCCCGACGTGCTCGCAATACGTAATCTTGGTGATTTCCCAAGTGCGGAAGGCCACCGGACCTCCTCGTTATGCCGTGAAGTGTAAGGGAATTCACGGGCGAATTCCAGTGACACCCGTCACAATTGCTCGTGACAAACCGCTCCATCTGGATAAAGGAGACCCCTTTGCACCTTCAATCACTGGCTCGCGGCTTGCAGGCGGAAGACATCCCCTTGGCGGTCCGCCAAGTAGATCTCCCCAGACTGGTCCTGGCCGAATGTGGTGATTCGGGCTCCCGTTTCAAAGAGTGGTGCGGAGACCCAGCCTCCGCTCACGTCGGGGGCGGGAGAGCGCAGTAGGCCCCGAACCGTGCCCGAACAGTAGTCGCCGTACAAATAGATGCCGTTCCACTCTGACATGCCGCCGCGATAGACGTATCCCCCGGTGATCGAACAGTCCGCCTGACTGTGGTCGTATTCGGCAACCGGATCGATCAGCTGTGCCCCAGGTTCAGGATTGCCAGCAAAGGCATGCGCACCCTCGCGAAGGTTCCAGCCGAAATTCGCACCGCCCGGCGAGCCGCTTGGCAGATGGTCCACTTCCTCCCAGTTTCCTTGTCCGACGTCACCGATGTAGAGATCGCCGGTCGCGGCATCAAAAGACATGCGCCAGGGATTCCGCAAACCATATGCCCAGACTTCGGGACGGCCGCCCGTCTGTGCGAACGGATTGTCGCTGGGTATGCTGTAGGGCTGTGCTCCGTCCACATCCAGGCGCAGGATCTTGCCCAGCATGCTGTAGGTGTTCTGCGCGTTGCCCAGCGGGTCATTGGCGCTGCCGCCGTCGCCCATGCCGGCATACAGGAATCCATCCGGGCCAAATGCCAATACACCCCCATTGTGATTCCCAAACGGATCATCGACGCTCACCAGGATGGCTTCTGAGGCTGGATCGGCGGCGTCTGCGCCCGCCGGCGCTTCGAAGCGCGCGATGACGTTGTGGCCCGCGCGATCGGTGTAGTTGACGAAGAACCGGCCGTTCTCTGCGAACTGGGGGTGAAATGCCAGCCCCAGCAGGCCCTGCTCATTGCCTTGGCTCTCCACGCGATCGGTGATGTCCAGGAAGGGCTCGGGGGCCGGACTCAAGTCTTGCGCCATGCGTATTCGGCCTCGCTGTTCCACCACGAACAGTCGCCCGGATCCGTCCGGCGGAAACTGCACGTCCACCGGGGATTCGAAGCCGGTGGCGACCACCGCCCAAGTGTAGACCCCGGGATCTGGAAATTGGGTAGCGTCTGGAACGCGCCCGGCTGTCCCGGCTGGCAAGGGGGAGGTCGGCAGAGCAGCCTCGGCAAGCTCCATGGCCGGCGTCGGGGTGCCCGGCGGCGCTGGAGTTGGGGGTACCGGCGACGGGGCACAGGCCGAAGCCAAGGCAACCGTCAAGGCGGCCACGACTGCGAAATTGCGCATAGGAATAGCCTGCATTGGCACTGGCGAGAGCTCACCGGTCCGTGCGGAGGCGAGCCTGGCCGGCGGGAAAGGCGCCTACTTCTCGAGATCCTTGATCTCGACCGATTCCGCCTCGACCACCTCACTGTCTTCGGCCGGGCGCCTGCCGGCCGTCAGCGCACGCAGATGCTCCCGCACGACCTCGGGTGGGCACAGCTCCATAAACATGTAGCTGGTCAACCACAGGACTGCCGCATCATCCAGTTCGCCGATCAGGGGAACAGCGATCTCAGAAACCAGATCAATCGGCATGACCAGATACACCACACCCACGATCGGTATCAGCTTGAGCCATGCGCTAACGCGCCCGTCTTTCATCAACGCCCACAGCAGCCTGACGCGAACGATGAAATCGCGCAGCAGGCTGCCCTGCGAGGGAATGCTGAGATTCTTCTTGTCGGTCATGAGACTCCTGTCATGCTTTTTCGATTACATTATACATGGCTGATTGCGCAGCCTCACCCCGTCCACTAGCCATCGCAATCTGAACCGAGGAGTTGTTTGCATGCAGATGATCATTGACTTTCCGGGCGGTTCACGGGTGGACGCCCACTTTGGCTCGTTCACGGTGCAGACGGATCAACCCCCCAGCGCTTCGGCGCCCACGCCGTTCGACGTGTTTCTTTCGTCAATCGGAACCTGCGCCGGCATATACGTCCTGGGCTTCTGCCGTCAGCGCAAGCTTCCGACTGAGGGCCTGCGCCTTGTCCAGCAAGTCGACCGCGACCCGCAATCGGGAATGGTTACGCGGATCAGCGTGGAGATCGAGCTGCCGGACGGCTTTCCGGAAAAATACCGCCAGGCGGTGGTACAAGCCGCACAGTTGTGCTCGGTGAAGAAGCACTTGGAGCGGCCGCCTGTCTTCGACATATCGACCCGCGGCGCGTGAGGCTCAGGGCGGGGCGGCGCACGCAGCAGGATGCGGTTTGATCCCTTCTCTCCTGACATGGGTCCACAGCCGGTTAGAATGGCCCGATGCCCTACCTGATCGATGGTCACAACCTCATCCCCAAGCTCGGTCTGCGACTGGACTCGATCGATGACGAGCTGGAGTTGATCGAAGCCCTGCAGCCCTTCTGCCGAGCTTCGAGACGTGCAGTCGAAGTGTATTTTGATGCCGCCCCGGCTGGTCAGTCCCGGATCAAGAAGTTCGGGCGGGTCACGGCGCACTTCGTCAGCCGCACCTCGACCGCCGACCAAGCTATCAAGCGCCGTTTGGCCCACTTGGGCGGGTCAGCCAGGAACTGGACCGTGGTTAGCTCGGATGGGGAGGTGCGTCGGGCAGCTCTGACCGCCCACGCCCGAGCCGAGACGTCTGAGGAATTTGCTGAACGCGTTCAACAGGCAATCCGTTCCAGCCACGCCAAGAGCCGTCGGAGGGCCTTGGGAGAGCCCCGTGAAATGACCGATCTGGAACTCCAGCGCTGGCTGGAGTTGTTCACGAAGCGCTAGCGCCCAGAGGGTACAAGTGCGGGGCTTCACTAATCTTGGTCTAAGGGAAACCGGACAAAACGGATGTATATTGTTTGCAAGACACCTGCCCTCCCATTTATTGGTACAAGGGTGTCGGCCACCGTAACACCAGTCTGCATGCCCCCCCCATGTTGGCTGACGGTGGTGTCCCTCCCCCTCAAGATTGCCGGGCGTGTCGTAGACACGCCCGGCAATCGCTTAAGGCTGGCTTGCTGCTCGCGCGGGGTAGAATGCCCCTATGACGACAGGCTTTGCCTTGGAACTCGCGCCGGCGCATCGGTACGAGGGCCATCCTGAACATCCCAGCCGACTGGGCGAGTTGACGCCAGTGCTGGCGTCGATCCCGGCGGAGGAAATTGCTGCTCGACCTGCCACGTGGCAAGAAATCGGACGGATCCACACGGCTGAAATGCTCAGGGGGGTGGAGGAGGCCTGCCGACGCGAGCAAGCAGTCATCGACATGGCCCCAACATTTGTGACCCGGGGATCGCTGGATTGTGCACTGCGGGCTGCTGGCGCCACAATCCAAAGCGTGGCGCACGTACTCGACGGTGACGCTGGCAACGCCTTCTCGATTGTCCGACCTCCGGGCCACCACGCAGAGCCGGATCGCGCCATGGGCTTCTGTTTGCTCAACAACGTGGCCATCGCCGCCGCCGCGGCTCTGGATCGCGGCGTGCCGCGGATTGCCATCGTGGATTTTGATGCCCATCACGGGAACGGCACACAAGCCGCCTTCCTCGAGGATCCTCGCGTGGCCTTCCTCTCGACTCACCAGTGGGGCATCTATCCAGGCACCGGTTGGTACGAAGATCTCCCTGGGTCGAGGTCTCGGCTCGTCAATGTGCCCTTGCCGGCCCGATCCGGCGACCGGACCTATGGACGAATCGCCGAAGAGATCATCGCACCTTTTCTCCGCAGGTTTCGGCCCGGACTTCTCTTGGTTTCCGCCGGCTTTGATGCCCATTGGAACGATCCGATCACATCCCTCGGCCTGTCCTACGGCGGATTCTATGGGCTCTCGCGAAGGCTGGTGGAACTTGCTGAAGAGCTCTGCCACGGGAAGATCGTCTTTGCCCTCGAAGGAGGCTATGAGCCCGCCAATGTTGCTCATGGCTGCCAGGCTGTGCTGGCCGCGCTGACGGGCGTGGGATTTGACGGTTCCGGGGATGCCTCACCGTATGACGAACCGGATGCGGATCAACGGCTGGCTGCCGTCCGCGCGCTTCATGCTTTTGCAGATTGACGTGACCCCCAAGGACGCTTCTCATGTACGCGCTGTGAATGCATGAGGAGCCCAGGAGAAGAATATGGCGCGACGCACCCGCGGATATGTCGAATTGGAGTGGATCTGCCCGAACTGCAGCACTCGCAATCCCGGTCCGACCAAGAGCTGCACCAACTGCGGTGCACCACAGCCCGACAACGTACAGTTCCAACGGAAGGCGGACGAGAAGCTGGTGGCCGATCAGGAATCCGTCAAGGCTGCTCAGGCCGGCCCGGATTATGTCTGTCCCTACTGCGGGACGCGCAACAGTGCCCGGGCCAAGGTATGCAGCAAATGTGGGGGAGATCTGGTCGAGGCCAGGCGCCGGGCGTCGGGCGCGGAATTGCAGGCCAATACAGGACCGCGTGAGGTCACCTGCACGAATTGCGGGGCGGTCAACCCGACGAGCCGATCCAACTGCGCGCGATGCGGCTCGCCCCTGCCGCAGGCCTCCGCCCCCTCGCCAGAAGTGCCCGCTGCGGGGCAGGCCGGCGGAGCCAAAGGCAAGAAGGGTTCCCGCTGGTGGCTGTGGGCTGGCCTGGCGGCCCTGGCGGTCTGCGCTGGGGCCATCCTGCTGTTCGCGGTCCCTTCGTCCACGCTGACAGCGACAGTCTCAGACGTGCGCTGGGAAACCTCCGTACCGGTGCAAGAGCTGCGCGCGGTGCAGTACGCTGATGAGCGCGGCAGCCCACGCTCGGGTGCGTATGACGTGTCCTGCCGCGACGAGAGTCGCGAGGTCTGCACCGAGCGGATCGTGGATCAGGGAAACGGCTTCGGCGAGGTGGTTGAGGACTGCCGCACGGAGACCGAGCAGTACTGCTCGTACACCGTCGATGAGTGGGAGACGATCCAGACCTATACGCTGGACGGTCGCGATTTCGCGCCTGTGCTCGCCCAGCCCAGCATCACGGCAGGCCAGCGGCTTGGGGATGCCTCGGAGGACTATACGGTGGTCTTCAGCTCGGATGCTGGCAGCAAAACGTATTCGCCCCCCAATCTGGCGGATTTCTCCCTGTTCGAGATCGGCAGCACCTGGACCTTGAGCCTGAACGCTGCCGGGGCGATTTTGGACGTCAAGCCCTAGGCTCGATTGGATTGCCGTGGGCCCTGGCAAGGGCCACTCCAGGTGGGGGTGTTGAAGGTTGGCTGTTTTCGGCTAGCTTGACTCGCGAGCCCGAGCGACAGCTACGGCGAGTCGGGCGCCCTCCATGGATTTCCCCATTTCCTGTCCACGCGCAGGCCTTGTCGCCTGGCGGCGGCCCGACCCCTGGTGCCTACTCCAGCCTTCCCACCGCCTGCTCCACCTCCTCCAGGATGGCTCCTGATTGCACGAGTTCCTTCATCGCATTGTGGTCAGGGTATAGCGGGCGGTCGACGTCCAGGTGCCTGACGTGCCTGCGAATGACCTCGCGGGCCACCCGCGTGCCCTTGCCCGGCGTGAACTGCCGGAAGTCCAGGGCCTGTGCCGCCGCCATCAGCTCAATGCCAAGCACCCCGTAGGCATTATCCAGGATCTGCGAATTCTTGAGAGCTGTGTTCATGCCCATGGAGACAAAGTCCTCCTGGTCAGCAGCCGCCGGGATGGACTGGATTGAGGCAGGCGCCGACAGCATCCGCTGTTCGACGATCAGATGATCCGCCGTGTATTGGCTCAGCATCAGCCCGGAGTAGAAGCCGGGCTCATGCGCCAGGAAATCCGGGAGACCCTGGGAAAGGGCGGGGTTGGTGAGCCGATTGAGCCGGCGTTCAGAAAGCACAGACACCATGGTGATGGCCGCCCCGGCCATGTCCATCGGCAAAGATACTGGCGACCCCTGGAAATTCGCCCCAGTCAATGTCAACTGCTCCTCCGGCAAGAAGATCGGGTTGTCCCCGACGCCGTTGAGCTCGATCTCCACCTGTGTGCGCGCGTAGGCGAGCGCATCTCGCGCTGCGCCGATCACCTGCGGTGTGGAACGCATGGAATAGGCGTCCTGGACCTTGGTCTTCATTTTGCCGGTGGTCAGGTCCGAGCCCTCCAGCATGCGAAGGATGTTCCGGGCTGAGGCAACCGCCCCCGGAAAGCCTCGCAGCTCATGCAGCTTGCGATTGTAGGGCTTGAGATTCCCCAGCAAAGCCTCAATGCTCATGGCCGCCGCGATCTCCGCCTGCTTCAGCCAGCGCTGCATGTCATGAAGTTGGAGCGCCGACATCGCCGTGAGCACGTTTGAGCCGTTGATGGCTGCCAGCCCGTCCCTGGCCTGCAAGCCGGGCGGTTCAAGCCCTGCCCGGCGCAAGGCCTCAGCCCCGGGCAGTCGTTGACCTCCATAGAAGGCCTCGCCCTCGCCCAGCAGCAATAGCGCCGCTTGCGCCATGGGCGCCAGATCTCCACTGGCCCCAACGGAGCCCTTCTGGCTCATGACCGGCGTTACGCCCTGGTTGAGCATCGCGATCAGCGCCTGGGGGATCTCCAGCCGGCAGCCAGAGTTGCCATGCGCGTGGACGTTGACGCGTCCCGCCAGCGCGGCACGGACGGTCTCAATCGGCATCGGTTCGCCGATGCCGGCCGCATGGTTGTAGATCAGATACTTCTGGAATTCCTGGACCTGCGCGTCGCTCAGAACTTTCTCAGAGAACTCACCAATGCCTGTGTTGGTGCCGTACATGATCTCTTTGGCAGCCAGCTTGGTCTCCAGCATCTGGCGGCAGGCTCGAATCCGTTGTACCGCCTGCGGGGACAAATCCACCAGCTCCCGTCGCCGTGCAATGGCCACCAGGCTATCAATGCTGAGAGACGAACCATCCAGCGTGATCGTCATCGCCAAGCTCTCCGTAGGTCAGGCCGGAAGTCCGCGAAACCGCGGCGGATGAAGGTTGAGTTCCATTTTGCGGCTGCGACTGGCCCGCAGCACATTTCTACTGAGCGGAGGCGATTGTATCAGACGGTCACCCGATCTCGTCCTGGGGCACCGGCGCGCGGGTGCCCATCCGTGGGGCTGGAGTACAATCTGCGCCCATGAAAACTGACTTCACTCCCAAGTCTGCCATGAGCATCCATGCCCATCCGGACGATCAGGACTTCACCGTGGCCGGAACGCTCGCCAAGTGGGCCAAGGCCGGCAGCCAGATCGTCTCCGTGATCATAACGAGCGGGGATGCAGGCAGCAACGACCCGGGGCAAGGCCCGGCCTACAAAGCGGAACTGGCCAGGCTTCGTGAAGAGGAACAGAGGCAGGCCAACGCCCTGCTGGGGATCGCTGAAACCGCGTTCCTGCGCTATCCGGATGGGGAGCTGACTCCCTCGCTGGGGCTGCGACGCGATCTGACCCGCCTGATCCGACGCTACGTCCCCGAGGTGGTAATGACCGGGGATCCCACGGCTTGGTTCTACGGGCAGGACTACGTCAATCATCCCGATCACCGGGCCGCAGCCGAAGCTGCCATTGCCGCCGTGTTCCCCTCGGCTGGCACCCGCATGATCTTCACGGAGCTGTTGGATGAGGGACTGGCGCCGCATGACGTCCGCCGCCTATATGTGCATGGGACGGAGAAGCCCGATACCTGGGTGGATATCGCGGATACGATCGATCTCAAGATTCAGGCGCTGAGGATGCATTCAAGCCAGCGGGACACGCACGATTCCGAAAAGATGATCCGCGACTGGGCCGAAGCGGAAGGCCAAAGTCCCGGTCTGCGCTACGCCGAATCGTTCCGGGTCATGATCCTGCAGCGGGACGAGGACAGCCCCCGCGAATAACGCCGCCCTGGCAGGTTGCCTGCCTACTTGGGCGGGACATACTCAAAGCGGTGGCCTTGGATCTCCACATAGGGCTGCCAGTGAGCATGGCTCACCGCTCGAATGCGCCGTGCGATCTCGGCCGGCGGCATGTCGGGGGTGATGCGGAAGAGCGTCTCGAATTCCTTGCGCGTGAAGGGTGGCCGGTTCCAGTTCTCTCCCGCGGCCGGCAGAGCCTTGCCCGCGGCCATGATCGCGGCGATTTCAAGAAAAAGAGCCATCTGGTGTTCGTAGGTCCGCGCCAATAGGGATGCGACCGTATCCTCGGGCAGGATCGGAAAGCGCCGAACGGCAATGATGGGTCCGGTATCGACCTGGGGAGCCATGTGATGGCATGTTACACCGTACTGCCGGGCGTCCTCATAGAGGGCAAAGTTGGTGCAGCCTATGCCCGGATAGTCTGGCGAGGCGGGATGGAAATTGATGGCCGCCCTGCGGGCGCGAGTCAGCAGCTCCGCCGGCAAGACCCAGCGCGATAGGTAGGAAATGATGCAGTCGCCCTCCCAGGCGCGGGCCTCTTCCGGCAAGGGATCGCCCCAGCGGCCCAGGCAATGCGTGATCGGTGAGAAATTCCGTTGGCAGAACTCGAGAGCGCGCAGGCAGTCTTGATCATCCGCCTTGCCAAGGAAGAGCAACGAATACTGTCTGGGGGCCATGAAGATTACCTGTGGCTTCGGAACGCGCTGCCGGCAACCTATAGATTGTATCCCGTCTGCTGCGGCTACCGGCCGCCCATCAGGCAGCCCGCGCCTCCAAAAAACAACGGCGTCACCGTGTCCACGGTAACGCCGCATGGCCCGGGTCGACCCCGCCTCTAGGTGGTGATGTATTCCCTCAGGCTGTGCTCCACCGCATAGGCGGCCGCCTCAGCCCGATTGTTGACCCCGAGCTTTGAGAGAATGCTCGAGACATAGTTGCGTACTGTTCCCTCACCCAAGAAGAGCAGCTTGGCGATTTCACGGTTGGTCTTGCCCTCGGAGACGAGCAGCAGCACGTGCTTCTCCTGCTGACTCAGGTGGGCGAACGCTGATGCCTCTTCTTCCTTTACCGCCCGGCGTACTTCCTGGAAGACCCGCTGGGTGACGGCCGGGTCGAGCAGCGCCTCTCCCCGGCTGACGGACTCGAGGGCCCGGATAAGTTCCGTGCTCCCGATCTGCTTGAGGATGTAGCCGGAGGCGCCGGCCCGAATGGCCGAGAAGAGCATCTCGTCTTCGGCATACGACGTGAGCATGATGACGCGCGAGGCCGGGTACTTGTTGACGATTTCCTCGCAGGCCTCGATGCCCGAGGTGCCGGGG
Organism: Anaerolineales bacterium; assembly: GCA_035471605.1. Taxonomy (GTDB): domain Bacteria; phylum Chloroflexota; class Anaerolineae; order Anaerolineales; family Villigracilaceae; genus Fen-1038. Next base: position 25,387 of record DATIPW010000100.1, read on the forward strand.
AGCCGGATATCCATCAGCACGACATCCGGTTTGAGCGTTTCCACCTGCTCAAGGGCTTCACGGGCCGACGCCGCCTCGCCAATGACCTCGAACTGGGGGTGCCGGTCCAACAAGGACTTCAATCCGAGGCGCACGACCTCGTGATCGTCCACGAGCAGGATCTTCTGTCTGGGGAGGGGCGGTAGTTTGCTCAAGGTAGTGGCCGCGAGTATAGCCGATAGGTCCGTGCGTGGCAAGGGAGAGCCAAAGAGAGAGGCGATCTGGTGATCGCCTCTCCTTGCGGGCCCTTGCTACTTGGCCTTGACGGTGATGGTCTTGGGCCTGACCTCTTCGGCTTTCGGCAGGGTGATAGTGAGGATTCCGTCCTCAAACTCCGCTTTGGCCTTGTCTGAGAGGACTGTCGTGGGCAGGGCGAGGCTGCGCTCAAACGCGCCCCAGCGCTGCTCCCGGATGTGATAGGCCTTTTCCTTGGTCTCGGACTGCTGCTTGGACTGGCCCTTGATGGTGATCATCTCGCCGGTGACGTTGATCTCCACGTCCTCCGCCTTCAGTCCCGGCAGGGTCGCCCTGATGACCACGTCGCTGTCGGTCTCGAACATGTCGACCGACGGGGCCATGCCGTAGCGCCCGGCTTCCGTCAGACCCCAGGGCCTCGTGAAGGCCTCGTCAAAGAGCCGGTCCATGGCGTCTCGCAAGGTCACCGCCTCGCTCATCGGCCGCCAACGGATAAGATTGGACATCTCAACCTCCTTCGTGGATGTGATCTGATGCCCGAAATATAGTCCGCCTGCGTTGGAAGAACGCAGGCGGAAGATTGGAGCAGCGTAAGAAATGTGGCGTGGCGGGAGCGCCTCTAGCTCCCGGCCTTGTCCCTGCGAAAATCGATGAAACGGTAGCCGACCCCGCGTTCCGTAAGTATGTAGCGCGGGTCGGAGGGGTCCTTTTCCAGTTTTTGGCGCAGGTAGTTGATGTACAGCCGAACGTAGTGCGGCTCGTCGCGGTACTCGTAGCCCCAAACCTTTTGCAGCAGCTGATCGTGCGAAACGACCCAGCCGGCATTCTGCACCAGGTGGTAGAGCAGGCGGTACTCGGTCGGCCGCAGCTTCACAAGTTTCCCCTCCAGCCAGATTTCGCGGCGGTCAAAATCGATGCGCAGGCGCTCATCAATCTCGATCAGACCGTGCATCGACCCCGTGGCACCCTCGGTGCGCCGCAGGACGGCCTTGACCCGGCTCACCAGCTCGCGCGGGCTGAAGGGTTTGGTGATGTAGTCGTCCGCCCCCAGCTCCAACCCTCGCACCCGGTCGTCCTCCTCGCCCTTGGCCGTCAGCATGATCACAGGCACGTTGCTCACCTGCCGCACCGTCTCCAGCACATCGAAGCCATCCAGGTCCGGCATCATCACGTCCAGCAGGATCAGGTCCGGCGTGTCGCGCAGTTTGTCTATCGCCTGCTTGCCATTGAGCGCCTCCATCACCTGGTAGCCATCGTGCTCGAGATTCATGCGAATGAAGCGCACCATCCGCTCTTCGTCATCCACCACCAGGATCTGCCGTCGCACTGTCTGCTCAGGCATTTCATTCCCTCACGAAACCGATGTTCTTTTCTTCCGAGACGCTCTTGAGGATCTCGATCACTGTCAGGCGGTCTATGGGCCAGATCGCCTTCAGGATGTCCTGGCCCAGGTAGGGCAGATCCTTCCCGTCGCGCTGACGCGGTTTCAGGACGGTGAGCAGCGTATCGGTGGGCTTGGGCAGCTCTTCGATTTCGCCCATGACCGGAACACCGTTTGCCAGGTGAAGCAGCACTGTGTAGGCCATCGTCTCATATTTCCTATTGGTTCTGAGGGGCTGGCAAACCACCCCGACCGGCGCGTAGCGCTTCGCCAGCGTCCAGCCACCCCTATCCTGCCATCTGCACCAGGATGACACTGATATTGTCTGGGCCCCCGGCAGCATTGGTTTCCTTCACCAGCTCGTTGCAGGCACGCTGCAGGTTGGCCGTCTCTGCCAGGGCGCGCCGCATGGCATGCTCAGGCAAAACGCCCCACAATCCATCGGTGCACAACATCAACGTGCCGCCATCCGGGAACGGGACCGTGAAGATGTCCGCCTCGATCGTCTCTCCTTGGCCCACGGCTCGAATTAGCACGTTTCTGTGCGGGTAGTTGGCCGCCTCTTCCTGGTTCAGGTGTCCCAGTTCCTCCAGCCGCCTCACCAGCGAATGATCCTGGGTGAGCTGTTGGAGGTTGCCGGTCCGATCCACACCGTAGGCGCGGCTATCTCCGACATGGCCGATGGTGACCTCGCGGCCGAGGACCAGGGCGGCTGTCACAGTCGTCCCGCTCCCGGGAGCATCCCTTTGGACCTTGCGGTGGGCCTCGGCGATCGCCCCCTGCATGATTTCGTGAGGGGAGTGGTTCGGTTGTTGTGTGGGGACGGCAAACAAGAACGGATGAAAACTCTGCAAGATCTGATCCGCGACCATGCGCACGGTCCCACTGCTGGCGACCTCTCCGTACTCATGCCCCCCCATGCCGTCGGCCACGATATACAGGCCAAACGGAACATTCTCCTGAATGCCGGTCAGGGTCGCAGTGATCGCCAGGACGCTATCTTCATTGTGCTGGCGCTGCCTACCAGCAGACTGACCCACAGCCGCCACCAACTGCTGCATGTCATAGTCGGCAGCCTGTGGTCGTTCCCCGGCTTCCGCCTGCTTCTCCGACGAACGCGCAGCCCGATCTCCCGACCGGCCCGTCAGGCGGGCCCACAATCTATAGACTGGATCAAGCATGCGCATCTCCTTCTTCAGGCCGACAGCCGATGCCGGCGATGAACCGGGGAGCCCCCATGGGCCGACTGCCTAAGGCCGGAACCGACTGGCTCATCGTGCCTTCTGGCCGCGTCGGATGCAAAGGATTATAGTGTGGCGTTCACGTATTTGCAACGCCTCAGGCCCTGGCCACGGGCTTCCGGCGGCGTGCTTGCGGGGAATGCCCTTCTGGGGCACAATTCCCAGCGATGAAGATTCTCGCCGTCAGTGACCAGGTGGTCGATCGCATCTATGAGCTGATCCCACGCGGTCACTTCGCCGGAACGAAGATGGTTCTGAGCTGCGGCGACCTGCCCTATGCGTACCTGGAATACATGGTGACATTGCTCAACGTTCCCGTGTTCTATGTGCCAGGAAATCACGACCCGGCAGACCGGCCGAATGTGGAGGGAGCCCATGCGGCCGGTTGTGTGAACTTGGACCTGCGCTCGGTCGAGTGTCAGGAGGTGCTGCTGGCTGGCCTCGGCGGCAGCATCCGCTACCGACCGGATGCTGTTAATCAGTACACGCAGCAAGAGGCCTACCTGCGTGCCTTCCGGATGGTCCCCGCCCTCCTGCGCAACCGTGCACGCTACGGCCGCGCCCTCGACATCCTGGTCACCCACTCTCCCCCGTTTGGTGTGCACGATGATGACTCGAGCGCCCACCGGGGCCTCAAGGCCATCAATTGGCTGCTGCGCTGGGCCAGGCCGCGCTTCCATCTCCACGGGCATTTGCACAATCACCTCCGCAACTTGGAGGCCTCCACAACCTGGCTGGGTCCGACCGCAGTCATGAACGTTTTCCCGCATTCGATGATTGACTACCCCCATGACGGACTACCTGAACGAGAAGGTAAGCGCTGATTTCAGCCGGGCACGACTCAAGTCCTTCTTGAATCGTGTTCGCTCGTTTGTCAGGGGTACCCCCACCAGACTGCTGCCCTACGAGCAGGTCAAGAACAGCCTGCGCCTTGGGGGGCCGATCTATCGAGGCATCCAGACCGTTCCGCTCAGACAGATCGTCGGCAGCCTGAACCGTTACGCAGAGTTCGATCGGGCTTTCAAGCCGGCGGACGATCGGTTGGCGGCTCGCTGGCAGAACGTCGACCACGCGTTCTACAGGTCGATCAGCCTGCCGCCCGTATTGCTGTACAAGGTGGGACAGGTCTATTTCGTGGTTGACGGCCATCACCGCGTCTCGGTGGCGCGCGAGCGGGGCCAGGAGGACATTGACGCCGACGTGCGCGAGTGCTCGACGCGGGTCAACATAACCCCGGAGCTCAGGCCCGAGGACCTGGAGATTCTGGGGGAGAAGGTGTTGTTTCTGGAACGCACGCGCTTGGACCAGTTGCGCCCGCAAGCACGCATACGCCTTTCCATCACGGGCGGCTTCGATCGCCTGCTTGAGCATATTGCCGTGCACCGCTACTTCATGGGCCTCGATCAGCAGCGTGACATCTCCGAGCCGGAAGCCGTGATCGACTGGTACGACCGGGTCTACCTGCCAATCGTCAGGATCATCCGCAGCAGCAAGATCCTGCAGGAGTTCCCGGGCCGGACGGAAGGCGACCTGTATCTTTGGGTTCTTGACCACCAGAAGTACCTGGCCGAGGCGGAAGGACAGCCTCTCGAGACGCCCGTTGCGGCGGCGCGCGAGTTCTTGGACGACCACGACCCCTTCAGTGATCCACCTCCGGTTTCGCCGGATGAGGAGACTTGAGGAGTACCCGCCATGAGTTCAGCAACGCTTTCCGGTGTCTACGCAGCAGCCGTCACTCCGCTCAAGCCGGACTTCTCGCCAGACCTCGAGGCCATTCCCCACCTGCTTGGGTTCCTGGCGGGACGCGGCTGTCACGGCGCGCTGGTGCTGGGTACCACGGGCGAGGGCCCCTCGTTCTCCCCGGCAGAGCGGGAGGCCATCTGGCGCGCGGCGCGGCTCGTCCGCCAGGAGCACCCAGACTTCCGCTTGCTGGCCGGCACCGGGACACCCAGCCTGACGGAAACCATTGACCTCACGCGGCTCGCCTTTGACCTGGGATTTGACGCCGTTGTAACATTGCCGCCGTACTACTTCCGCAGCGCAGGCGAGCAGGGCCTCTTCGCCTGGTTTCGTGAGCTGATGCTCAAAGCCGTTCCCCGGGATGGCGCGCTGCTCGGTTACCACTTCCCCGGCGCGGCGGGCATCGGGTTCTCACTGGACTTGCTGGCCCGCCTCAAGGAGGCTTTTCCGGACTCCTTCGAGGGGATCAAGGATTCGTCACACGATGCGGATTTTGCACAGGCGCTGGGAGCGCGCTTCGGTGACACGCTGACCGTGCTCAGCGGCACCGACTCGGATTTCACGCTGGCACTCCAGAACCACGCCTCGGGCTGTATCACCGCGCCCGCAAACCTGATCTCGCCAGCCCTCAGGCAGATCTTCGACATCTTCTGGGAGGGCAGGGATCCCGCCGAGACCCAGGCCGGTGTTTCGGCCAAACGCCACGCCCTGGAGAAGTTTCTGCCCTTCCCCGCAAGTCTCAAGGCCCTGCTACACCGGCTGCACGGCTTCCCGCGCTGGACGGTGCGGCCGCCGCTGGTTGGGATCTCTCAGGCGGAGGAAGACCGGGCCGTCACTGAACTGAGCTAGCGCCGGGCCGGATCACTCCCGGGCGTGCCTTGTAGTGCCACCGTTATAATCTCAACATGACGAACGCATGGCGGCTCCTGATAACCCCAGCTGCGCGCGGCCCGTGGAACATGGCGGTGGACGAGGCCATCCTGGAGCACATCGGACGCGGCGAAGCCGCACCGACGCTGCGGTTGTATGACTGGGATCCTGCCTGTCTTTCCCTTGGCCAGGCGCAACCCTTCGCCGACGTGGATGTCGGCCGGCTGCGGGAGCACGGCTGGGATGTGGTGCGCCGCCCGACCGGTGGGCGCGCCATCCTGCACACCGATGAACTCACCTACTCGATCATTGCCCCGGCGAGTGAGCCGGCCGTGGCCGGGAGCTTGCTCGAAAGCTATAACCGGCTGGCTGCCGGCCTGCTGCATGCCGTTCGAGCGCTGGGATTGCCGGCCGACATGAATACCGGCCCGCACCCCCACCCGGCCGGGGACAGTTCAAACCCCGTCTGTTTCGAGGCACCTTCAGCCTACGAAATTACGGTCGGGGGCAAAAAGCTGATCGGCTCGGCCCAGGCTCGGCGCCGCGAAGGAGTGCTGCAGCACGGCTCCCTGCCTCTTTCGGGAGATCTGACCCGCATTACGGAGGCCCTGGTCTTTCGCAGCACAGAGGAGCGGCAGGTCGCCGCCAAGCGGCTGCTGAGGCGTGCCACCACCGCCGAGGCGATCCTGGGGCATGCGGTGAGCTGGAACCAGGCCGCCCAAGCCTTCCAGCGGGGCTTCGAAACAGAACTGGGCCTCAAGCTCAGCGCGGGTGCTCTCTCTGCCGGCGAACAGACGCGGGCGGAGGACCTCATGCAGCAAAAGTATGCGCATTCCTCCTGGACGGAGCGCGTCTAGACCCCAGGCCGTGCGCGTGGGCCGCGGTCAGAAGGCAGAAAGCCGGCATGGGATCAACGCAGGCCAACAAAGTCGACACGGCGGCGCGCGTGGCAGGTATCTTTCGCCACACCTTTGGTCACGACTGCGCGGGAATTGCCCGCGCTCCGGGTCGGGTCAACCTCCTGGGCGAGCACGTGGACTACAACGACGGTTTCGTCCTGCCGGCTGCAACCGACCTGGCAACCTACGTGGCCTTCTCCCACTCGGATTCGCCGGAGACAATCTTGTGGGCAGATGACTTTCAGGAGGAGTGCCGGTTCACCACCGCCAGCCTTGGCGACAAACGCACCGCGTTGGGAACGCCGCTGCCTGCATGGGCCAAATACCCGGGCGGCGTGGCCTGGAGCCTGATGCAGGCTGGGCTGCCGGCCGGAAGCCTCAAGGCCGCCTACGCCTCGGAGGTGCCGCGCGGCGCCGGGCTGAGTTCCTCGGCCTCCGTGGAGCTGGCCTTTGCGCTGGCCTGGCTGCATCTGGGCAACGCATCCGTTCCCCGCATGGATCTGGCCCGGCTGTGCCAGCAAGCCGAGAACCAGTACGTCGGCGTCAATTGCGGGATCATGGACCAGGCGACTTCAGCCTGCGCCGAGCAAGGCCGCCTGCTGCACCTGGATTGCCGCTCACTCGAATATCGCTCCCTGCCTTTGCCGCGTGGCATCGTGATCATTGTGGCGGACACCGGTGTGCGCCACAACCTGATCAGCAGCGCCTACAACGATCGACGCGCCGCCTGCGAGCAGGCCGTTGCAGTGCTCAAGCAAGAACTCCCGACCATCACCGCGCTGCGGGACGTGAGCCCCCAGGACTTTGACCGTCTGGCGGGAAAGCTGCCTGGGGAGATCGCAAAGCGGGCGCGCCACGTCGTCGAGGAGATCGAGCGCACGCGCCGGGTGGAGCCCCTGCTGCAGGCCGGGGATATTGCAGCCTTTGGCGCCCTGATGAATGATTGTCAGGCCAGCCTGCGCGATCTGTACGAGGTCTCTTGCCCTGAGCTGGATATCATGACCAGCATTGCCCAAGCCCTGCCCGGTTGCCACGGGGCCCGGCTCACGGGCGCCGGCTTTGGAGGCTGCACCGTGAACCTGGTGGAACATTCACAGGCGCTGGCATTCGTTGCTGCCCTCAGGACGGGCTACCAGGCTGCCGTGCACAGGGACCCCGCGATCTACGTGTGTACCGCCTCGCGCGGGGCCGAGATTCTGAACTAGGGCCCACGCGAGTTGTCGCGGGTATGCGGGACCAGGGATGGCAACTCTAGCGTCGAGGGATGCGTTCTATTGGGTGCTGCGAGGCACGCTGGATTTGACGCTATGGGGCGGCGAGCTCGTCTGCGATGAGGAGCTCCCGCGCCATCAGCCGGCAGTGTTCGTGGCCAATCACGCCGGCGCGCTTGGCCCCATTGGTGTGGCGGCCTCGCTCCCGGTCCGCTTGCATCCATGGGTCATCGGCGACATGCTCGATCCAGAGAAGGCTGGACCCTACCTGGAGCAGGACTTTGTCCGGCCCGCGCTGCATTTACCGCCTTCCCTGGCAAGGCTGGTCGCGGCGGCGCTGTCGCGCCTCACGGTCCCCCTGCTGCGCTCCATCGGGTGTATCCCTGTCTGGCAGGATCGCGAGCTGCTCAAGACCTACCGCCTGAGTGGCGATGCCCTGGCCGCGGGTCGCAGCCTGCTGATCTTTCCGGAGGATCCGACCTTGCCGATCAACCCCCGTACGGCCATGCGCCCATTCAAGACCGGTTTCGCGCAGCTGGGAAGCCTGTACCACGGCCGGGCAGGCGGCGATCTGAGGTTCTATCCGGTTGCCGTTCACAGGGCCCGGCGCCGGGTGGAGCTGGGTCGGCCCGCCTTGTACAACTCGCTGAACCGCGAAGGGGCCGAGCGGCGACGCGTGGCCCACGTCCTCGAGTCCGCCATCGCCGAGATGCTCACGGCCGGCGATAGGCGTCTCAACGCGGAAATTCAGCGGATCGGCTGACTCAACATGCCCGGGCGTTTGCGGTCCCTGTGGCAGGGGATTCAGGTAGAGTTCCCTCTGCTTGTCGGCGTCTTTCCCTTCGGTCTGATCTATGGCGCAGCCGCGCTGCGGACCGGCCTGCCGCCGACGTTGGCCTTGGGCATGTCGAGCATCGTCTTCGCGGGCTCGGCGCAATTCCTTGCCACGCAGCTGATCCATGCGGCGGCATCGCCGCTGATCATTGTCCTGACGATAGGCATCGTCAACCTGCGGCACATGCTCTACAGTGCCTCGATTGCGCCGTACGTCAGCGGGCTGAGCCTGCGGTGGAAAGCGCTGCTGGCCTACCTGTTGACCGATGAAGCCTACGCGGCCGTCATCCTCCACTACCAGAAGGTGGGTGCCACGCCAACCGGACACTGGTTCTTCCTCGGCGCGGGCGGCGCGTTGTGGCTCACCTGGCAGGTGAGCACCGCGCTGGGCATCTTCCTCGGCGCAACCATCCCGCCCTCATGGCCCTTGGAATTCGCGCTGCCCCTGACGCTGATCGCCATGCTGGTGCCGATGCTCAGGACCTGGCCGATGGTGGCTGCCGCCGTTTCCGCTGCCCTGGTGGCCGTGCTGGGCGCCGCGCTGCCCCATCAGCTGGGTCTCGTGCTGGCGGCAGTCGTGGGCATCGCGGTCGGCGTGCTCGTGGAGAGGCGCCGATGAGCATCCTGCTGGCCCTTCTGCTTGGCGGCCTGCTGACCTTCGCCATGCGCTTTTCCTTCATCTATCTGCTGGGAGGCGCAGTCCTGCCCCCCGCCGGGCGCCGGATGCTGCGGTTCGTGCCGGCCGCCGTGCTGGCGGCCATCGTGGCGCCGGAGCTGCTGTTGAAAGCCGGCCGCCTGGATATCAGCTTGGGGAATTCCTATCTGCTGGCTGGAACCATGGCGGTGATCACCGCCCTGTGGACGCGCAACACGCTGGTCACCATCCTGATCGGGATGGGCTTTTTGCTCGCGCTGCAGCTATTCTAGCCGTGCCCGCCCGTGTGGACGTGACCGTGCGAGATCTCCTCTTCGGTTGCCGGGCGCACGTCGGTGATGGTCACGTCGAACTCCAGCTGCTTGCCGGCCAGGGGATGATTCATGTCCAGCCGCACATTCTCGTCCGAGATCGAGTGGATGCGCGCGTGCGCCGGCTGGCCTGACTTGTCCTTGAGTTCCAGCTGTGTCCCGATCTCCAGGGGCACCTCGGCCGGGAACGCGCTGCGCGGCACGTCCATGAAGGCGGCCGCATCCACGGCGCCGTATCCCTCTTTTGCTGCCACGGATACTTTCTTGCTCTCGCCGGTCTGCAAGTCATACAGCTCGTGTTCCAGGCCGGGAATGATGTGTCCCATGCCCTGAATGAACTGCAGTGGCTCGGCCCCCTCCGAGGAATCCACCATCTTGCCGTCCACCTGCAACTTGTAATGCATCGACACTACGTGGCCATCAACGATCTTCATCTTCTCAGGCATTTACTCTCCCATCCCGCACCGCGCACCTGGCGGCGAAGTCGGCTATTGTACCGCGTTCCGTTGACAAAGCCCTGCGCCCATAGTAACATCCACCGCGCTCACCTCTGCCGAGGTAGCTCAGTGGTAGAGCAGGGGACTCATAAGCCCTTGGTCGCGAGTTCAAATCTCGCCCTCGGCACTCAACCCGCCCGCGAAGGCGGGTTCTTTGTCTTTAATGTTGGGTGGTCAGCGAGGCCGGCACCCTGATGACATTCCACGATACAAAGGCCAATCTGCCATGGTGGCGAGGCCTGCTGGCCGCCTCCTTCCACGACACGATATGTGGCACTTGCACCTGTGCGGGGGTGTATGATGCGAGCCAGCACTGGCCGCGGCAAGGTGCAGGCAAGTCCCTGGTCGGTCGCCTGGATGTACGGCTTCCAGCCTTGATCAGCCGCATATCTGGCGGCAAAAGAGCCCTCGTGATCACGAGGGCTCTCATTTTCACGGCCACTGACAGCCCCGCAAATCACAAGAATGGCCGGCCGTGGTTGTTCCTCTCGCCACCGCCTGGCATCGGCGGCCAAACGTGACCAACGGCACCGGACCAGGGCCCACCAATTCTGTATACTTGCCTATGACGTGGCTTCTTGCCCGTGCTGTACGTCGTGGGCCAGCGTCGAACTTGGATGAGGCTGGTTGGAGGGAGATTCCGTGGAAGATGAGTGGCTTTGCACGAATGCGCAGGACTTGGCTGACCATCTGCGTGAGCTTCGCCATCGGCGCGAAACCCTGAAGGCGGACGCAGCAGGGTCCGAAAAAAAGCGCTCCGCGCTCTCGGCTGACAAGCGGCGCATCGTTCTTTCGAAGACCGGTGAACGCTGTCATGTGTGCGGGGGTCTAATCAAAGGTCCATGGCAGGCAGATCACGTCTTGGCTCACAGCGCTGGGGGAAAGGACGCGGTGGACAACTTTCTGCCGGCGCACGATCTGTGCAATCACTACAGATGGGACTATTTGCCCGAGGAATTCCAGGAAATCCTTCGCTTGGGCGTCTGGCTCAGGACCCAGATCGAGAAAGGCACGCCGGTTGGTCGGTCGGCTGCGAAATCCTATCTCGCCCATCAGAAACAACGTGTTGGGCGCAGGGAGGGATGACAAAGCGGCGAAGCTGCGGAAGATGCGCATGTCTGGAACGCAGTCCAGCTTGTGAGGGCTGCAGAGTCGCGACGGTGTGCCAGTACTCGAACTGCTACCCGCCAGGGCACCGCCAGGACCAACAGAGGAACTGGTACAAAGTATGGAGGCCGGTCAAGGCGCGTCACAAGAACTCAGGTCGGTGACATGCAGGTGACCTTTGTCAAGCCAACGCTGGGATGCCTACAAGACGGTCGACGTTTTGTCGATGAAGGCCGCATGGAGCCCCTTTCCCTGGGGCTGCTTGCGGGGTTG
>DATIPW010000101.1:0-1586 GCA_035471605.1 Anaerolineales bacterium
CTTTGACCTGCAGATGCCGGAGATGGACGGCCTGACCCTGGTGCGGGAGGTGCGAAAGTTGAAGCGCCGTGCCCAGCTGCCGATCATCCTGCTGACCTCGTTGGGCCGCAAAGAGCCGGGGGCCGAGGAATTGGGGGTGGCTGCCTATCTGATGAAACCGCTCAAGCCCTCAGGGCTGTTCGACGCGCTGGCCGCCATTTTTGCCAAGGGCCGGATCGCCGCCCGCGCCGAGACGCGCCAGGCCACGTTCGATGCCAGCTTGGCGGTGGCTCATCCCCTGCGCATTCTGCTGGCCGAGGACAACGCCGTCAACCAGAAACTGGCCCTGCGCCTGCTGGAACAGATGGGATACCGGGCGGACGTAGCCTCGAATGGCATCGAGGCCATCGAATCCGTGCAGCGCCAGGCCTACGATGTGGTCCTGATGGACGTCCAGATGCCGGAGATGGACGGCCTGGACGCCACGCGGCGTATCCGCAAGCTGCCGCACCTGGTGCAGCCACGCATTGTTGCCATGACGGCCAACGCGATGGAGGGCGACCGGGAGATGTGCCTGCAGGCCGGCATGGATGACTACGTTAGCAAACCGATTCGGGTCGGTGAACTGCAGGATGCGCTGCGGCGAACGCCGTCCGCGCAGGCCGGCGAGCCTGGCCAACGGGCGCCACGCAGTCGGAAAGGCGGAGGTCGCCCAGCCACCAAGTCTGCCCCGAAACGATCACCCACTACGAAGAAGGTTGCCGCGCGCCGCAAGTCCCCACGGGGGCGCAAGGCCCGCTGAGCAACCACAGTCGGCACTCACGGAAGGAGTAAAGCATGCCTGACGCACAGATCGACCGCACCGTTATTGATGAACTCAAGACGGTCTCGGGCAGCGATTTTATCGGCGAACTCATTGCGACATTCTTGGATGACGCCCCCAAGCTGATCGAGGAGCTGCGTCTGGCCTTGCAGAGCGGCAATGCGGAAAGCTTTCGCCGCGCCGCGCACTCGCTCAAATCGAATGGCGCCACCTTTGGCGCCATGCAGTTCTCGCAGTTGGCGCGCGACCTGGAGATGCTGGGCAAGGAGCAGCGCCTGGCCGAGGTGGGTGACCGCGTGGACGGCCTGGACAAGGCCTTGGCTCTGGTGGCGGGCGAGCTGAAGGGGCTGCTCAAATGAGTCAGCATGCTGCGGGCAACCTGTTGGTGGTGGATGACAACCGAGTCAACCGCCTGTTGCTGATGCGCGGGCTGGAGCAGGAAGGACACACCACCACCCCTGCCGAAAACGGCAGGCAGGCTCTGGAGCTGATGCGGGCCCAGCCTTTTGACCTGGTTCTGCTGGACATCGAGATGCCGGAGCTGGATGGGTTTGGAGTGCTGGGCGAGGTGCTGCAAGATCCGCAGCTGCGCGAGATCCCGGTCATCGTGACCTCAGCCTCGGACGAATTGGACCGCGTGGTCAAATGCGTTGAAATGGGCGCCGAAGACTACCTGACGAAGCCCGTCAGTCCCGTGCTGCTGCGCGCCCGGGTGAACGCCAGCCTGGAAAAGAAGCGACTACGGGACGCGCAGCGCAAGCTGTTCCAGACGTTTGCGGCACCG
>DATIPW010000102.1:0-6429 GCA_035471605.1 Anaerolineales bacterium
TTGGCACGATTGCCCAGAAACTCATGGCCAATCCGTTGCCAGGAAGTCCGTCAGCCGGCGAGCCAGCCGGCGCCGATCCTGGACAGAGTGCATTATGGTGTCGCATACCAGGGTGCGGACGCCCAGCGCGCGCACTTCGGCCTCCAGCTTCTTGTCCCGCCGATCCAGGACAAAGCCGGCAGCGAGGCCTTGATACCTTCGTGCCACAGCACTGGCAGAAGGAGAGAATCCCATTTCTGCAAACATCTTGGCCGCCGGCCCCTTCAGAGCGCGGCCGCCCACAATGGGGGAAACCGCAACCGTGGTTCGGGCCTTCACCCGTGACCGAATTCCTGGCACGGCGAGAATCGGCCCGATGCTGACCCAGGGGTTGGAGGGGCAGATGATGATGGCGTCGGCAGCCTCCAACGCATCGGTGACGCCGGGGGCGGGGGCGGCCTCTTCGATGCCCAGGAAGCTGAAGGCCCGCACCTGGGGGCGGCAACTGCGGTGGACGAAGTACTCCTGGAATTCAAGCTCACCTTCATCGGTATGCACAATGGTTGCCACACGATCGTCGGTCATGGGCAGCACATTGTGCGCGACGCCCCAGACCCTGCAGAATTCCCGGACGATAGCGCTGAGCGGCCAGCCCGCAGTGAGCAGGCGGGTCCGCTCCAAATGGGTGCCCAGATCCCGGTCGCCAAGATGGAACCACGCCGGTCCTCCAAGTTGCCTGACAGCGGCGACCGCATTCCAAGTTTCGTTGGCGATGCCCCATCCCCTGCCGTGGTGAGCCATTCCGGCCAATGTGTAGCAGACCGTGTCCAAGTCCGGGCAAATTCTCAGTCCCAGATGCTCGAAATCATCTGCGGTATTGACGACAATGGTCAGCTCGTTGGGGGAGAGACTTCGTGCCAAGCCATCGGCCAGCTTGGCTCCGCCAACACCGCCTGCCAGGGCAACGATCTTCACAAGAAAGCGGCCACGTCCGCAAGAGGTTTGCGAGCTGGAACCTTCGACGAGACAGCCGGCTTCCCGATCAGGATCATGCCCTGAGGTTCCCAAGTCGCCGGCAATTCAAGCGCGGAAACGACCGCTTGGCAGGCAAACAGGGGCGCGCAATTCCACACACCTCCCAAACCCTCCGCATGCACTGCCAGGAGCAGGGTGGCACCCGCGTTTGCGGTTGACTGCACTGCCATGATTCTCTCGGCCTCCCTGCGTCTGGCGTCCGGATACCGATCCATTTCTGATTGATCCATGCACAGCAGGACAACCACAGGCGCGCCCAGGATCTTCGCACGGGACTCTTTGACGCGTGCGAGCACGCGTGCCGGCGCCATGCCATCGTCGTTCAGGTCGCTCTGATAGGCTGCCGCCATGGAATCGGCCAGCCGTGCCCTTCGGGAAGGGCTGGAGACGACAGCGAATCGCCAGGGCTGGCGGTTATGAGCCGACGGAGCAAACGTGGCGCTCGTCAGGATGCGCTCGATGGCACTTCGAGAGACCGGGTGGTTCTGGAACTGTCGGGTGGATCGCCGACCTCGGATGAATTCATGCATTCCCATGGCGTTCATCGACGGCTGAGGCCCTGCGCCGGCGCCTGTCCCCAAAAGCCAGAAGCCTCTCCACTCACGGGCGTCCACGGCTTACCCGGATGCTTGACGGACAGCGCACCGATACTGTCCAGCGCGCCTTGATCGGCTCGATCGACGCGGGGTAGTCCAATCTGCACATTTGGCACGCGATCCTTGGCTGCTGGCATGAGGCGTGCGACCTGTCGGCGTGGCTGCAAGCTCAAGTCTCCGAATGGACTCCGAACGGATTTCGAGAGCTTGACTTTTTCCGGGCGTTGGGCCGGATCAGAGCAACTTGGGGCGATTTCTCGGCGACCACGGCGGCAAGCGCCCCGTGGGTTTGGGTGTGGTATTCGGGCAGTTGCTTGAGCGACCCTGAGGATGCTTATCATCAGCGTGACTCCAGCGTCTTGGTCCCACGCCAGCCAGCCTGGAGAAGCACCTGGCGTCGCCAAAGTTGTTGGTGCGCTGACCCACCAAGAGCTGCTTGGCGACCCAAGAATGGGGTAAACGCGGGGGCTTGTTTCATGGCTTCCACTCTCAAAGCCTTCAACCATGTTGCGAGCCCCCGTACAGTGACGGGCGCAGGGATCGTGTGCTGCGAATGGGGTTCGGGGAGGACTCGTCCTAGCTGCAATCGATGCCCAACAGGGCACCGGGGCTGCGCCGTGAGGGAGCTCCGCGAAGCAATCGTTGGGCTTCCGCACCTCGCATCCACCGTGTCCACGCAGCAAGAAAGACTCGACGGGCACTATTCCAGTCTCCAATCGATGCATTCAGTTGGCTGGCTCTCTACCGGAACAGATCCTGGGCGGCTGGTCGGATCAATTCTTGCAGCGAGCCTTCGCGCAGGGGATAGGGAAAGCCACGAACATGCACGACCGGTGTGCCTTCTGCAGCCTGACCCATGACCAGCGAGCCGGCGGCCGCCAACTCATCGGCCACGCCAACCACGGTGGACTGGAGCCTGTAGCCCAGCAGATCTGTCCATCCCCTCGCATCCACGAGCGGCGGTAGGCCGCTTACTCCTATGCAGCTGCCGACCGTACCGAGTCGCCAGGGTCGGCCATGGGAGTCATTGATTATCACTCCCAGGCGTTGGCCTGAACTGGATTCAAGCCGCGCCCGAAGGTTCGCCGCTGACCGATCGGGATCGACGGGCAAGAGTAGGACGAACTCGTCGCCTCCTTTCGCAGGGCCTGCCACGTTTGAATGGTCAATGCCTGCGTTGGCACATACGAAGCCCAGTCTGTGTTGAACAATAAGGGTGCCGGCGCGTGCCCGCAAGATGCGTTTGCTTTCCTGAAGCACCAACTCAATGAGACGCGGATCCTTCTGGGTTGTCTTGGCCATCCTGTAGGCGCGGTCCCGGGGGCGGACGTCGAGAAGATTAACCATTCTCCCTTCTGCCTTGCTGACGATCTTCTGTCCCACGACAAGGATGTCGCCATGGTCCAGGGTCAGCCCGTTCTTCGGCATTGCGGCGGCGATCGCGCTTGCAAGATCATCACCAGGCGCAATCAACGGCAAACCCGCCAGAGGCGTAAGGGTGAGCGGCATTCAGTCTTGGCTAAGGCCGATGATGCGGATTCCCGCGTGGCGCGAGCCGTATTTCTTGTTGATGTAGATCAGCACGCTCGTTAATCCTTCACTGACGGCAGAGTTCTCCAGCGGGCCGGCGTCCCAGCCTCGCATTCCAGCCGCTGCCACCAGTTCAAGCGCCGTTTCCCGCGCAGCCTGGCTGGTTCCCGTTACGAGCACTTCGCAAGCGATCGGATTGTCTTTGAGCAAGTGTTCGTGGGAAATTGTATGGAATGCAGCCGTGACCTCAGTAGCTTCCCCCAGGATCTGATGGGCCTCCTGCGCAGCGGAACCTGCTCGCGGCATCAAGACCTTGGTTGGCTTGCCGGGCTGAAGTGGAACGGTTGCGTCGATCAGCAGCTTCCCGGCCATCGCGGGCCGAATAGATTCGAGGATGTCGGCGTGAGCAGCGTGAGGAACTGTCAGAATGACTATGGCCGCCTGCTGCGAAGCCTCCAGATTGGAAGCGCCGAGTACGGGTGCCCCACCCGGCAATTCCTCGCGCATTGCCTCCGCGGCGGCCATGGCTTTTTCGGTCGATCTGGATCCAAGAATTACTGTGTACCCTGCCTTCAGAAATCGCCAGGCAAGGCCCTTCCCTTCTTTCCCCGTGCCGCCAATCACGGCCAGAACGCGCGAGTCAGGACTGGTGCTCATGGTTTGGGGCCCTCCTCAAAACGCTTCCAGACACGGAGGGCCAGTTCGCGTGCACGGGCCGAGATCCGTGCGGCGTCCAAGGTGGTAAGAACGCGGTCCTTCATCAGAACCTTTCCGGCGGCGATCGTCGTCGTCACCATGCCTGAGTGAAATCCACCAACGAGATGCAACGGGAAGTTCTCAGTCGTGATAGGTGTGGGTGAAGGATAGTCGACGAGAACAAGGTCAGCGGTCGAGCCTGGCGCTACCCGCCCCAGCACCTGTCCAGGAAAGAACGCCGAGGCAAGCTCGCCGCTGCATATCATCCCGATTTGCATCAACTGCGTCACGTCCAAGCGGCGCGGATCACGGTGGACCACCTTGGGTAGCAGGTAGGCGGCTTTCCATTCCTGCCACATGGTATCAGGGAATCCGTCGCTGCCCAAGCATACACGTACTCCAGCTCGAACCATCGCCTCTACAGGTGCCGTGCCCACGGCATTGCTCATGTTGGATCGCGGCTGGTGTGAGACCCATGTCCCGCTTCTGCCCAGTACGGCAATTTCGGCGGCGTCAACGTGAACGCAGTGTGCCGCGATTGTACGGGGTCCCAAGATCTCATGATTCTGCAGCCGGTCCACGACGCGCATACCGCTCTTGTGCAAGGAGTCGTACTGGTCCTGCTCGTGCTCGGCCACGCGGATGTGGAAGCCCAGTTCTGCCGGCAGCGCCGCCCGGCAAGCCTGCAGGGTCGCGCCAGACAGCGTCGAGCTGGCATGCAAGCCGAACATGGCCCCAAGGCGGGGACTTGGCCTCGACGTCACCCGGCGTATGTAACGAAGGTTCTCTTTGATGCCGGCCGCCGTTGCCTCGGGCCCGTCCCGGTCTGTGACCTGGTAGCACAGCACCGCCCGCACGCCCGCTTGCTCTACCGCCTCCGAGATCACGTCGAGCGAACCATCCACGAAGGCTGGGGAACTATGGTGATCAAACAACGTGGTGGTGCCGTGCCTGATGGCATCCACGAGACTTGCCAACGCACTTATGCGAATATCCTCTTCAGACAGCGAAGCTTCCAGCCGCCACCACAGCTTCTCCTGAGTCTCTGGAAAGTCGCGCGGGGCGGGCGATGGCAGGGCCAGTCCACGTGCCAGCAGGCCATAGAAATGGGTGTGGGCGCAGATGGATCCAGGCATTAGAAGCTGTCCTCGGGCATCCAGCTGCCGCGCCTTGGGGTAGGCGGCCTCCAGCTTGGCGCTCGGGCCGATCTTCTCAATGCGATGCCCGGAAAGCAATACGGCATGATCCGCAAGGATGCGGTTCCCAGTATCACCAGTGATCACGGTTGCATTCGTAATGAGCATTAGATGAAGCTATCTTCTGTCTGATTCAAATCCATTGATTCGGGCACATCGATGCTTTTCTCTGGCCTGGCGCGCCCTTGCGCAGCGTGTGCCAAGCGGCAGCTTGGCCAGCGATCGCGGACCAATCCGTTGCCACCCAATGCTCGCCGGCGCTTCCAGGGCGGCCCATCGGGAAGAGGCTGCGCGACGAAAAAGCGCACGTGCGAGAAAGTCATGGCACTGGTAGGCCGTGCGCAAGCGACTTCCACACCGCACACCGTAACCGCAGGAGGAGCCTTCGGCATGTGGAAGACCCTTGTGAGCCTCGTGCACCTATTCGGCGAAGAGAATGCGACCGCAGGTCGGGCACAGGACAAGGTCGGCGGCGTGACGGGCACTTTGATGCAGAGCCGGACTCAGGCTGGTTCCACAGGCCGCGCATGCGCCGTCTTGGACCTCGGCGACGGCGATGCCTCCCCTGGCCCTGCGCAGTCCGCCGTAGATCTCGAGCCAGCCAGCAGAAACACTCTCCGCCGCGGCCCGGCGCTCTGCCTCGAGGTTGTCGCGGCGCGAAAGAATCTCAGAGCGCCGATCGGCGAGCAGTCCCTTTTCTGCTCGCTGCCCGGTCAGAATGTGGTCCAATTGCTGCCGAGCCAGGCGGCAGCGCTGTTCGGCGGCATCAAGCCGTTCCATCCAGGCAAGTTCAGCCTGGTCCAGCGTGGCCAAGTGCTTCCTGAGTGATGCCACATCGGCCTGCAAATCCTGCAGCTCCTTGGGATTGCGAACGCTACCCCCATACAGCTGCGACTCTGCCTGCCGCAGTTTGGCGCGCTGGGTTCCGGCCTGCTGCTCGGCGGCCCTGCAAGCCGCCTCTGCCTCCCGCTGCTCAGAGTCGGCGGACTCCAGCGCCTGCCGCGCACCGGATTCGACGCGATCGTCCTCCAACTTCAATCGAATGCGGCTGAGCTCGCTCTCCACTTGGTCAAGCTGGCTATCCACAGACTGAAGACGCAGGAGACCGAGCGCGGCACTCATGCCGCGATTATATTCGATGTGGAGTGGACCTGCCCGTGCCACGTCTTCAGGCCAAGACCGCCTGATGGAATTACTCCGCAGGTTGGACTGTGCGCTAGGGGCGCGTGTTGAAGAAGTTGTAGACCGTCTGGGAAAGACTGGCAAACAGCTGGTTCGCCGTATCGAAAACCAGTTGCACTGGATGATGCGCATAGATCGCCAGGACGAAGTTGCCTCCAGGCGTATAGACGATTCCGGCATCGCTGAAATTCCGGACGACACCATCAGGATCCGGT